>NZ_JAWIRU010000011.1:38317-157596 GCF_036320025.1 Stenotrophomonas sp. SMYL86 | reverse complement strand
ACCAACGGCGATTGCCGGCCAGCGGCCGGCGCTACCCCTGCAACAACCGACGTATCGCTCTGGTAGGTGCCAACCTTGGTTGGCACGAAACCCACAGCGCCGACCAAGGTCGGCATCTACCAACGGCGATTGCCGGCCAGCGGCCGGCGCTACCCCTGCAACAACCGACGTATCGCTCTGGTAGGTGCCAACCTTGGTTGGCACGAAACCCACAGCGCCGACCAAGGTCGGCATCTACCAACGGCAATTGCCGGCCAGCGGCCGGCACTACCCCTGCAACAACCGACGCATCGTTCTGGTAGGTGCCAACCTTGGTTGGCACGAAACCCGCGGCGCCGGCCAGTGGCCGGCACTACCGGTGATGCTCAGCGCTTGTACTTCGGCACGAACACCTTGTTCACCGCATCGGCCAGCTGGTCCGGCGGCAGCAGGCCCTGGTCGAGCAGGAAGTTGTTGAACGCCAGGCGGTCAAACTTCGCGCCCAATGCCAGCTCGGTCTGCATGCGCAGTTCCAGAATGCGGGTGTAGCCGTAGAAGTAGCTTCCGGCCTGGCCCGGCATGCGCACCATGTAGCGGTCCAGTTCCTGGGTGGCCATCGCCTTGGACAGGCCAACCTGCTCGATCAGCACGCGCTCGCCGTTGGCACGATCGGTCAGGCCAAGGTTGAGCATCGGGTCCAGCATCGCGCGTGCGGCGCGCAGCAGGCGGAACTGCAGGGCGATCATCTGCCCGTCCAGCGGCTCGTACGGCACCATCTCGGCTTCGGCATACAGCGCCCAGCCTTCCACGTTCACCGAATTGAACGCGAACATCGTGCGTGCCAGCGACACGCCGCGCTCGACCATGGCGGTGAACTGCAGTTCGTGGCCGGGGCGGCCTTCATGCGCGCTCAGCGTCCACGCTGCCGCGCCGAAGTTGAAGTCGTCGTACTGCGCACCCGGACCGGCGGCCGGATTGCCCAGCGGCAGCACGAAGGTGCCCTGCTGCCCGGTGTTGTTGACCAGCGGCGCCGGCAGGAAGTGCGGCGCCGGGCTGGCGGCGCTCTCGGCGGCCGAACCCAGTCGCATCTGCATGGCACGCTTGGGCACGTCGACGATGGCGTGCTCGCGGATCAGCGGATCGATCGCGTCGATCACCTTGCGGTAGTGGCCTTCCAGATGATCGTCGGCGATCTTGTCAGCCTTCAGCGCGCGGATCACCGCCACCGGGTCGCTCGGGTCGGCCACCTTCAGGCCCTTGTCCTTCGCCACCAGCGGCGCCAGCTGCTGCATCGCCGATCGGGTTTCCATGAACTCCAGCTGCGCGCGCTGCATCAACAGCTTCGGGTCGATGTCGATGCCGACCTGCTTGAGCTGGTAGGCGTACAGCGGCGCCGGCAGGCGTGCGTCGGCACGTGCCTTCGGCAGCACGGTGGTGCGCGTCCAGCTGGCGTAGTCCTTCATCTGCCCGGCCAGCGCCTTCATTGCTTCATCGGCACCGGCGATCTGGTACTTCTTCAGCAGCGACTCGATACCGGTGATGTAGGTCTCGACGTTGTCCAGCGACTGCTGCACTTCGATCTTCGTCGGCTGCAGCAGGCTGCTGTCCTTCAAGCGCTCTTCATAGCGCTGGCGCGCCAGCGTGGTGAAGGCGGTGCCGCCCGGCTGCAGGCCGGCGTAGGCCTTGAGGCGGTCGAGCGCCTTGGCCCGGCGCTCCGCCGGCACCTGATCGGACAGCAGCAGGTTGAGGCCGCTGAACACCGTCTGCGGCGCATCGCTCCACGGCAGCAGGTACTTCTCGTTGAGCTCGCTGCCTTCGATGTTCTGGCTGGCGGCGTGGATCATGATCTCCAGGTCCTGGCGGACATTGGGATCCTGCTCGGTGGCCAGCTTCGCCTTCAGTTCGTCGCGGGCCTTGGCCATCGCGGCGCGGTAGCGCTTGCCGTTGTCCGGGCCGAGGTCGGCCACCTTGTCGTCGTAGCCGGGAACGCCGAAGCAGCCGGTTTCCTCCGGCTGGAACGGACCCTGTGCATCAAGCAGGATCTGCGCCAGTGCATTGCTGCGGGCGACCCAGGCAGGGCTGGCGGGAGTCGCGGCCTTGGCAGCCGGCGCGGCCAGGGCCGGCGGTGCGGACAGCAACGGGGCGGCAGTCAGGGCCAGGGCAACGGCCAGCGCGATCGGCTTCATGGGACACTCCAGCAAAGGGTTGCCCGCAACTTACGCGCTCACGGCGATGGCGACAATCGGCTGGAGGTCACGGCGCGGCTGATGGGTAGAGTCGACTGTCAGTCGACTATCGCGCGCAGCGCGGGGTTTTTCAGGCGTCTTGTGGAGAGCAGTCGACTAACAGTCGACTCTACATGGCCGCCCTTACCCGGCCGCGCGACCTGCGGTCACAGCGCGGCGGTCAGCGGGCATTCGCCACGCTCACGGCAGGCCTGCAGCTCGCACTCCCCCGCAGCCTCGTCGTCATCCAGTGCAGTCAGGTCGAAGGTCTGCTTGTCTTCGGCCAGTACATACATCACCGGGTAATCCCAGACTTCATCGCGACGGCTGCCCTGCACGAACAGCCGGCCGTGCGCATGCGGTCCTTCCAGCGCAACGGTCAGGCCGACGTCGCGCTGGCCGTTCATCGCGGTCTGCATGCTGCCCAGCGGCATCGATTCGATATGCAGCGGCTCGCCAAAGGCTTCCACCAGTTCGATGCTGCAGCCCGCGCGGCGCAACGCTTCGCGCATCGGCGGGCTCTCGCGTGCCGCCTCGCTCCAGCGCAGCACGCTCCAGGTCACCACGCCACCGGCGCCGCCCAGCACCAGCACCACCGTCAACGGCATCGCCCAGCGCCAATGACGGCACCACCAACCGGCGGACGTCTGTCGATGGGCGGGAATCGGTGGTGGCAGGGTCATCGGCGGGCTCCTTCCCGGCTGTGGATCAGGGTTTCAGGCAGCGTCCCAGGAAGGCTTCGGCCACGCGGTAGCGATGCAGCGCATCGGCACCGGACAGGCCGTGCTTGGCACCCGGATAGGTCATCAGTTCGAACGGCTGTGCACGCTTCTGCAGCGCACTCATCAAGCTGGTCGAGTTGGTGAACAGCACGTTGTCATCGGCCATGCCGTGGATCAGCAGCAGCGGCGAGCGCAGGCCGTCGATATGGGTCAGCACGCGCGCTTCGCGGTAACCCGCTTCGTTGCGCGCCGGCAGGTCCATGTAGCGTTCGGTGTAGTGGCTGTCGTACAGGCCCCAGTCGGTCACCGGCGCACCGGCCACGCCACAGGCGTACTGGTTCGAGGCCTTGGCCAGCAGCATCAGGGTCATGTAGCCGCCGTTGGACCAGCCCTGCACGCCGATGCGCGCCGGGTCCACCCACGATTGCTGCTTCAGCCAGGTCACGCCGCGCAGCTGGTCGGTCACTTCCACCGTGCCCTGCTTGCCATACAACGCGCCACCGAAGTCACGGCCCCGTCGCGGGGTGCCGCGGTTGTCCAGCGAGAACACTACGTAGCCCTGCTGGGCCAGGTACTGATTGAACAGGTGGTCGCCACGACCGGGCCAGCTGTCGGTGACGGTCTGGCTGGCCGGGCCGCCATACACGTACACCGCCACCGGGTAGCGCTTGGACGGATCGAAGCCGGCCGGCTTGATCAGGCTGTAGTTGAGCGGGGTCTTGCCATCGGCAGCCATCAACGTGCCGAACTCGATCGGGCGCTGCGCATCGCGGTAACGCGCATACGGATGCTTCGGGTCCGCCAGATCGTTCTCGAGCAGGGTGGCGATCTTCTCGCCATTGGCGCGGAACAGTTCGATCTGCGGCGGCGTGGTGCTGTTGGACCAGCTGTCGACATAGACGCTGGCATTGCGGGCGAAGCTGGCGCTGTGCATGCCCGGTGCCTTGGACAGGCGCTGCGGCTCACCGCCCTGCAGCGACACCGCGTAGATCTGGCTTTCGCGCGAGGTCTCGATGCCGGCGCGGAAGTAGGCCTTGCCAGCCTTCTCATCGACCGCCAGCAGTTCGTCCACCGGCCAGTTGCCGTGGGTCAACGCGGTGGCCTTGCCCTTGCTGTCGATGCGGTACAGATGCTGGAAACCGGTGCGCTCGGACGACCACAGCACGCTGCCGTCATCGAGGAAACGCAGGCTGTTGTGCAACGGCACCCAGGTCGGGCTGGTCTCGTGGGCGAGCACGCGCTGGCGATTGGAATCGAGCGCCACTTCCACCAGGTCCAGCTGCTTCTGGTCACGCGACTGGCGCTGGAAGCTCAGGTGCTGCGCATCGCGCCAGTCGACGCGGGCCAGATAGATGTCCTGTTCCTTGCCGAGGTCGACCCAGCGCGGCTGCGCATCGGCGGCCGGTGCGATCACGCCCAGCTGCACGCGCACGTTGGCGTCGCCGGCGGCCGGGTAACGCTGCTCGATCACGTCGGTGCGGTCGGCGTAGACCTCGTAGCGCTTCTGCACCGGCACCGGTGCTTCATCGATGCGCGCGAAGGCGATGGCCGAATCATCCGGCGCCCACCAGTAGCCGGTGTGTCGGTCCATTTCCTCGTCGGCGACGAACTCGGCCACGCCGTTGCCGATGGTGGTGCTGCCGTCGCGGGTGAGCTGCAGCTGCTTGCCGCTGGCCAGGTCGATCACCCACAGGTTGCGGCCACGGATGAAGCTGACGAAACCGCCCTTGGGCGACAGCTTGGCGTCGGTAGCGAAGCCCTCGCCGTGGGTCAGCTGGCGCACTGCGGCCTGGCCCTGCTGCTTGAGGTCGTACAGGTACAGCTCGCCGCCCAACGGGAACAGCAGGCGCTGCGCGTCCGGCGACCACTGGTAATCGACGATGCCGGTCATCGCGGCGATGCGCTGGCGCTCGCGGCGGGCCTTTTCCTCATCGCTGAGGGTCTCGGTGCCGGGCAGCACCACCTTGGAATCCACCAGCAGGCGGGTCTGGCCGCTGCCGATGTCATAGGTCCACAGGTCCAGCTGGTTGCGGTCGCTGTCCTTGCCGCGCAGGAAGCTGACCTGCGAACCATCGGGGGCGACCTTCGGCTTCATCAGGGTCGGGCCGGAAAGCGGCAGCGGGCCGGTGATGGCTTCCAGGGTCAGCTTTTCAGCGTGGGCGGCGGTACTGGTGGCGAGCATGAGGGCGAGCGAAGCGAACAGGTGGCGCATGGAGGATCCCGGCAAACGGCAGGTCCGCCACCGCGATGGGCGCGGGGCGGTCAGCCTCCATCCTAACCAAGCCGGTGCGGGAAGGCAGCATGACCTTCTGCCCATGAGGCGTGCCGACCAACGGTCGGCACCCACCGTTCCGGGTCAACGCTGGCCGAACAGGTGCTTGCGCTCTTCGTCGCTGAGCGGCTTGCCGGCGTTGGGGTTCACCTGCTGGCGCAGGGCATAGGCGCGCTGGGTGGCCGGGCGTGCAGCAATCGCTTCGTGCCAGCGCTTGAGGTTCGGGAACGCGGCGAAATCCACCGGCAGCTTGTCGTAGGCACCGATCCACGGGTAGCTGGCCATGTCGGCAATGGTGTACGCGTCGCCAGCCAGGAAGGCGTGCTGGGCCAGGCGCTTGTCCATCACCCCGTGCAGGCGGCGCACTTCGTTGTCATAGCGCTCGATCGCATACGGGATCTTCTCCGGCGCATACACATTGAAGTGGCCCATCTGGCCGCTCATCGGACCCAGGCCGGCCATCTGCCAGAACAGCCACTCCAGGGTGGTGACGCGGCCGCGCGGGTCGCTGGGCAGGAACTGGCCGGTCTTCTCGGCCAGGTACAGCAGGATGGCGCCGGACTCGAACACGCTCTGCGGGGCGCCGCCATCAGCCGGGGCGTGGTCGACAATCGCAGGCATCTTGTTGTTGGGCGAGATCGCAAGGAATTCCGGCTTGAACTGGTCGCCCGAGCCGATGTTGACCGGATGGATGCGGTACTCCAGGCCGGCTTCTTCCAGCAGCAGGGTCACTTTGTGGCCGTTCGGGGTGGGCCAGTAATACAGGTCGATCATGGCGGCGGCTCGGGGTGCGGAAAGGAACCTGAAGTCTAGTGCGAGAGTTGGGTTGGCACCGTCACGACGGGCCGGTAACCTCGCGGCTCCCCCGAAACGCACTGTCCTGCATGAGCCACAGTCCTCGCCCCTTGTCCCCGTTGTCCTCGCTGATCTTCGCCTCGCGCTGGCTGCAGCTGCCGCTGTACCTGGGCCTGATCCTTGCCCAGTGCGTCTACGTGTTCCTGTTCGGCAAGGAACTGTGGCACCTGCTGTCCCACTCGGTCTCGATGGGCGAACAGCAGATCATGCTGATCGTGCTGGGCCTGATCGACGTGGTGATGATCTCCAACCTGCTGGTGATGGTGATCGTCGGTGGCTACGAGACCTTCGTCTCGCGCCTGCGCCTGGAAGGCCACCCGGACCAGCCGGAATGGCTGAGCCACGTCAACGCCAGCGTGCTGAAGGTGAAGCTGGCAATGGCGATCATCGGCATCTCCTCGATCCACCTGCTGAAGACTTTCATCGCCACCAGCGCGCTGAAGGGACTGCCGCTGTGCAAGCCGGAACAATGGGCAGCAGCAGTGTCGTCGGCTTCGACCAGCTTCTACAACGCTGGTGTCGATACCTGCACGACCATGACCCAGGAAGGCGTGCTGTGGCAGACCATCATCCACTGCGTGTTCATCCTGTCGGCGATCGGTATTGCCTGGACCGACAAGCTGATGTCCAACAGCCACAGCAAGTCGCACGACCACTGATGCGGCAACCGGCAGCGGTCCTTCGCCGCTGCCCCATCCCGGCCCCTGCCCCTTGTACGCGGCGGTGGCCGGGATGCTAGATTGCACCCTCGCCGTTGCCGGCGGTGGCGTCGGGAAACGTCATCGTTCCGCGCCCGGACCACAGGTCCCGGCCATGCGTATCAATGATTTACGTCACGTCGTCTTCTAGAGGGGAGCAGGATGTCGCACGTCTCAACGATCACCGCCGCGCGCCGGTGGCTGCCGGTTGCTTTGGCACTGGCGCTGGCCGCCTGCTCGGGAAAGGAAGAATCTGCAGCACCGGCCCCGGCCGCCGCACCCGCCACCGCTGCACCGGCCGCACCGGTGGTCGCCGCCAAGGTGCAGTCCATGGGCACCGAACAGCTGCGTGAATCGGCCAGCCAGGCACTGCGCGAGAACCGCATGTACGCGCCGGCCGGCGACAACGCCATCGAGTACTACCTCGCCCTGCGCGACAAGACACCGGACGACGCGTCGGTGAAGAGCGCGCTGACCGACCTGCTGCCCTACACCCTGATCGCCGCCGAGCAGCACCTGGGCCGCGAGGACTACACCGAGGCGCAGCGCCTGGTGGCACTGATCGAGAAGGTGGACGCCTCCGCTCCCGCCCTGCCGCGCCTGAAGGAAGGCCTGGCCAAGGGCGTGGAAAATGCGGCCAAGCGCACCGAGACCGAAGCCGAGAAGGCCAGGAAGGACGCCGAAGACCGGACCAAGCAGCAGGCCGAACAGCAGCGCCTGACCGAGCAGCGCGCCAAGGAAGCCGATGCGGCCAAGCAGATTGCCGCGCAGCAGGATGCCGCACGCCGCGACAACGAGCGCCAGGAGGCGGAGCGCCAGGCCGCGGCCCGTCGCGATGCCGAACAGAAACAGCAGCAGGCCGCCGCCCAACAGGCCAGCGCCGCACGCCAGGCAGCCGCCGCGGCAGCTCCCACCCTCCGCCCGGTCAGCACGCCGGCGCCGCGCTATCCGGCCGAGGCACTGCGTTCGGGAACGTCGGGCGAAGTGCTGGTGGAGATCACCGTCGGCACCGACGGCTCAGTGGTCAGCGCCCGCGTGCTGCGCGCGACGTCGGGACGGACCTTCGACCGCGAAGCCCTGAACGCGGTCAAGCGCTGGCGCTTCGAGCCGGTCAACGCGCCGGTCACCACCCGCCGCACCCTGGTGTTCGCACCGGGCGGCTGACCGCAAAAAAGGGGACGGAGGGGATTAAGTCGTTTCTGCCACCTCCATGACGCCAAGGCCCGGTCCGTCCGGGCCTTGTCCGTTTCAGGCAGCGCCATCAATCAGGCGCTGCAACGCCGGATCGCGCGCAGCCAGCACCTGGAACAGGCCTAGCGCATGCAGGCCGGGCAGCAACGCACGCAGGTCGGCTTCGGCAGTGGCGCGGGTGGCATCATCGCTGGTGGGATCCTGCCAGGCACGGACGCTGGCCAGGAAGGCACCGACGCTGCCCTTGCGCACGGTGAGGCCATTTACCTGCACCTCGTTCTGATGGTCCGGAAGAATGTCCTGTGGCTGCATGGGGAAGCGCTCCGTTGAAGTGGGCTCCAGTGTCGGGGCCCGGACGCGACGTTTCTGCCGTATAACTGCCAATTGATATGGCAGATCAGACAACCACCGCATTGATTGACCCGGCGCTGGCCAATGCCGCCGACGGGCCTGCATTGCTGGGGGCGCAGCTGCGCCTGCCGGGTCCGCGCCGCACGGCACGCCACCAGCACGCCCGCGGGCAGCTGCTGGGTGCACATCAGGGCCTGCTGCGGATCGAGGTGGGCGACCTGCACTTGCTGCTGCCGGCGGGTCATGTCGCCTGGATACCACCTTCGCTGCCCCACGCACTGGCCAGTACCAGTGCGTTCGACGGCTGGAGCCTGTACTTCAGCGCGCAGGCCTGCACCGACCTGCCTGCAGCCCCTCGCATCTTCCAGCCGGGGCCGCTGCTGCAGGCCGCGGTGATTCGGGCGCTGCAGTGGCCGCATGTTCCACTGGATGCCACACAGGCACGACTGGCCGGTGTGATCGCCGATGAGATTGCCGCCAGCAAGCCTCTGCCGCTTGCCCTGCCACAACCGCGTGACCGGCGACTGCAGAAACTTGCCGCCGCACTGGCGCGCGCACCGCACGACAACCGCAGCATCGAGGACTGGGCCGCCAGCAGCGGTCTGTCCAGCCGCAGCCTCGCCCGCCATTGGCTGGCCGAGACCGGCCTGTCGCCAAGCCAGTGGCGGCAACGCCTGCGGGTGCTGCTGGCACTGCCACGCCTGCTGTCCGGCGAGCCGGTGATCAGCGTCGCGCTGTCGATGGGCTACGACACACCCAGTGCCTTCATCGCCGTGTTCAAGCGCGAGATGGGGGTGACGCCTGCGCGGTATGGAAAAGGGGACGGAGGGGATTAAGTCGCTTCTGCCCTCCCCCACATCAACTCGCGGCATCGCCTGATGCCCTTCGCGGTCACGGAGGCGGCAGGCTGATGATTCCTTGAACCCCCTGAACTGCCATGCCTCGACAAGCACGCCTGATGTTGGCCGAACAGCCGTATCACGTAACCCAGCGCGGTGTGAACAAGGGGGCGATCTTCGTTGACGATATCGACCGCCAGCTGTTTCTGCACCTTTTGCACAGCGCCTTCCTGAAGCATCAGGTCGCGCTGCATGCCTATGTATTGATGGGCAATCACGTCCATCTATTGGCCACACCCTCCACTCAGGCCGGCTTGGCCAACGCGATGCGGATGCAGGGCAACAACTATGTCCAGGCGTTCAATCAGCGGCATGAGCGCAGCGGACCACTCTGGCAGGGCCGCTTCCATTCTTCGATGGTGGACAGCGACGCCTATCTGCTCAGCGTCTATCGCTACATCGAACTCAATCCGGTTCGTGCAGGCATGACAGGCGCCCCGGAAGATCACCCATGGTCGAGCGTGCATGGAAACCTGCAGCGCCGCGATGATCCGATGCTGACAGAACACCCCGCCTTTCAGGCACTGGCCTCGACCAAGCGACAGCGGACGACGCTCTATGCGCAGTTCCTGCGGGACGTGAACGCGTCCGCCGACCTGCCGGCAATACGCGCGCACAGTGCCGGGCAGCATCCGTTGGGAAATGCAGCTTACCTGCGGATGGTGGAACAGACACTGGGCCGCCCCGTGGTGCTGCGCAAGCGGGGGCGCCCTCAGAAGAAGGGGGCGGAGGGTTAAAAACGACTTAATCCCCTCCGTCCCCTTTTTGCAGTCAGCCCGAGATCGCCAGACGCTCGTTGTGGTAACGGCGCACGGCGGCGAACCACAGCACTGCGGCCAGGCCGAGGCTGGCACCGAGATAGATGGCCCAGACCGACGGCGTGATGGTCTCGTGGCGGATCACCTTCAACAGCATCTGGTTCTGCGACAGGAACGGCACGGCGTACTGCCACAGCTCGCTCTTCAGCGGATAGGCCACCAGCGCGTAGCCGGGCATCATCGGCAACAGCATCAGCCAGGTCATGTGGCTCTGCGCTTCCTTCATGCTCTTGGCCGCGGCCGACAGGAAGGTCAGCAGCGAGGTGCCGATCATCAGCATCGGCAGCATCACCAGCAGCATCTGCAGCATCGAGGCGACGTTCATGTTGAACTGGCGGCCGATGTTGCCGGGCGCGATCTGTGCGCTCACCTTGAACGCCACCAGGGTCAGCAGCAGCGATACGAACCCGACCACGCAGGCAGCAGCGATCTTGCCGCTGACGATCGCGCTGCGCGAGCCGGGCGTGGCCAGCAGCGGTTCCAGTGACTGCCGCTCGCGCTCGCCGGCGGTGGCATCCATCACCAGATAGGCGCCGCCGATGAACGAGGTCAGCGTGAGCAGCACCGGCAGCAGCATCGACAGGATCATGCCGCGCTTGGCTTCGGCACTGGCCAGGTCCTGGCGTGCCACGTCCAGCGGCCGCGCCACCTGCGCGTCGATGCCACGCGCCATCAATCGCAGCGCGCCGACCTGGCCGTTGTAGGTCGCCAGCGCCGCCTCCAGACGCGCACTGGGCACTTCAGCGGCACGGCGCGTACTGTCCTTGATCACCTCCACCAGCGCCGGCTTGCCATCGGCCCAGTCCTTGCCGAAGTCATCGCTGATGCGCAGCGCCACATCGATCTCCTGGCTGCGGATGGCCTCGGCCAGGTCCTTCGGTGCCGGTGCGGTGTTCAGCCCCTGCGCGGCGAGGAAACGCACCAGATTGGGGGCGTTGTCCGCACCGATGGTCGGAATCTGCAGCGGTTGTTCGATCTGGGTGCGTACCCGGCTCTCGGCCAGCTTGCCCATGCCCAGCAGCAGCACCGGGTACAGCAGCGGCCCGAACAGCAGGGTCAGCAGCAGCGTGCGGCGATCACGGGAAAGGTCGCGCAGTTCCTTGCGCATCACCGTCATCAGGGTCGACATCATGCTCATGCGTGCAGGCCCTCTTCGCTGCCGATCAGTTTCACGAACGCGTCTTCCAGGTTGGATTCGCCGGCTTGCGCACGCAGTTCATCGGCGCTGCCGGCAGCCATCACCGTGCCCTTGGCGATGATCACGATGTGGTCGCACAGCGCGGCCACCTCCTGCATGATGTGGCTGGACAGGATCACGCAGCGGCCCTCTTCGCGCAGGCCCAGCAGGAAGCGGCGCAGTGCGCGCGTGGTCATCACGTCCAGGCCGTTGGTCGGCTCATCCAGAATGACGTTGCGCGGGTCGTGCACCAGCGCGCGGGCGATCGCGGTCTTGGTGCGCTGGCCCTGCGAGAAGCCATCGGTCTGGCGGTCGAGGATGTCACCCATGTCCAGGGCATGCGACAGCACTTCGATGCGTTCGCGGATGCGCTCGGCCGACAGGCCATGCAGCTCGCCGAAGTAGGCGATGTTCTCGCGCGCGGTCAGGCGCTTGTAGACGCCACGCGCATCGGGCAGCACGCCAAGGTGGCGGCGTACTTCCACCGGATTGCGTGCGGCATCGACACCATCGACGCTGATGCTGCCCTGGTCCGGGGTCATCAGCGTGTACAGCATGCGCATGGTAGTGGTCTTGCCGGCACCATTGGGGCCCAGCAGGCCGGTGATGCGGCCGTCCTCGGCGCGGAAGCCGACGTTGGAGACCGCCTGGATGCGGCCGGTGCGGGTGTCGAAAGCCTTGTGCAGGTTGTCGGCGACGATCATGGTTCCCATCCGTTGAACGAGGTGAACGCCGGCACGTAGCTCAGCGTGTCCAGGCAGCCGGCATCCAGCGCCTTGGCATCGGTCTTGTCGATGAACTGGCCGAGCAGGCGCGGCATGCAGCCGGCACTCAGCGTGCCGTGGCCCTGGCCGCGGGCGACCAGCGCGCGGCCATTCGGCAGGCCCTTGAGGACCTGTTCGGCATAGCGTGGTGGCGTCACCGGGTCGAGTTCACCGGACAGCAGCAGCGCCGGTACGTCGCTGCGCAGCGGCACGGCATTGGCCGCTGGCGCCGGCTGGTGCGGCCATACCGGGCAGGCCGCGAAGAAGGCACTGGCCACGTCGTTGCCGAACAGTCGCTCCGGGTCCTCGGCCGGCGCCTTGTAACGCGGCGCATCCTCGCTGCAGATCACCGACCACTGCATGCCTCGGTTGATCTGGAAATCCATGCTGCGGTTCGCACCGCGTGCCAGCGACGCCAGCGGTGCATAGCGGCCATGCGCGGCTTCATCGAGCACCAGCGGCAGCAGCGAGGAATACTGCGGCACATAGGAGAAGGCGAACGCCAGGCCGATCACGCTGTCCGGACTCAGCACATCCTGCCGGGTCTGGTTGGTGCCGGGGTCGCGATACTCCACCGAGACCGGCGCACGGCGCAGGGTCTCGACCACGCTGCGCAGCTGCGCGCGGGTGTCGGTCGGGAAGCGTTTGCTGCAGGCGGCATCCTTGCGGCACTGCGCCGACTGCAGGGCGATCGCATCCTCGAACGTCGTGGCGAAGTCGCCGCCCACCACCAGTTCATTGGGCACTACGCCATCGATGACGATGCTGCGGGTGTGCTGCGGATAGGCACCGGCATAGCGCTGGGCCACGCGGGTACCGTAGGAGCCGCCGACCAGGTTGATCCGGTCCACGCCCAAGGCCTGGCGTACCGCATCCAGGTCGGCGATGGCTTCGGTGGTCGTGTAGAAGCGGGCATCGGCACGCCCCTGCAGCGAGGCCGCGCAGCGCTGCGCGTAGTCGCGCAGCGACGCCTCGGTGGGAGCGGCGTCCTCGTCCATCTGCAGGTCCTTGCCGTCCGCGCCGAGGCAGCTGAGCGGGTTGGAGCCGCCGGTACCCCGCTGGTCGACAAGGAAGATGTCGCGCTGCTTGCGCACCTGGCGCAGCGCGGTATCGACGATGACCGCCACTTCGCTGGCCGCCTGGCCGGGACCACCGGCCAGGAAGAACACCGGGTCGGGCTGGCTGGAGCCGCTGCTGCCCGATTCCAGCCAGGCGATGCGCAGGCCAATGCGTCGGCCATCGGGCTGGGCCCGGTCCTCCGGCACCTGCAGGGTGGCGCACTGCGCTTCCACGTTGGCGCTGGCGCCTTCGGTGGACAACGTGCAGGGCTGGAAGTCGATCGTGCCGAAACGGCGGCTGGGTGCATCGCTGGCGCTTTCGGCGCCGGGTGACGGTGACTGGCTGCAACCGGCAAGCATCAGGCTGGCCAACGCCGCGGCCAACGCGAGGTGGTGTCTTTGCATCGTGCTCGTTTCCCCTGGAGGACGTTCCTGGCAACCACGACGGGCTGCCGCGGAAGATGTGACTCAACTTACACGGGCACGGCGTCGTCGGCGATGGGCAGACGCGAAATCTCCGCCGGCGTGGCGCAGGCCAGGCGGTCGCGGCCTGCGGCCTTGGCCCGGTACAGCGCCGCATCCGCCGCTGCCAACAGCGTGGACAGGTCGCCGTGGCCGTCGTCCATGGCCAGGCCAATGCTGGCGGTGACCGTCACCGGCCCGGTACCCAGCCGCGCCGGCTTCTGCTGCAGAGCGGTACGGATCGCGGCGGCCCACGCCATCGCTTCACCCTGCGTGCTGCCGGCCAGCACCAGCACGAACTCCTCGCCACCGTAGCGGCCCAGCAGCGTGTCGTGGCCCTGCAAACCGTGCTGCAGCAGCGCAGCGAAGTGACGCAGTACCTGGTCACCGGCCAGGTGGCCCCAGCGGTCATTGATCTGCTTGAAGTGATCGACGTCGACCAGCAACAGGGCCAGCGGCCGGCCCTGCCGACGCAGCCGCTGCAACTGCGCCTGGCCATCGGCCAGCACCGCGCTGCGGTTGAGCAGCCCGGTCAGGCCATCGGTGCGTGCCGCACGCCGCAGATCGACCAGCATGCGCTCGACCAGCAGCAGTACCATCGCGAAACATCGCGCCAGCTCCAGCATCACCCCGGCAATGTAGGTGACGAACATCGGCGTGCCGGTGCGCATGATGTCCTCACCGGCATCGGGCGCCACCGGCAGGAACAGGCGCACCGCGTACAGTGCCGCCTCGGCCAGGAACACCGCCGCCGCCAGACGGCAGCTGGTGCGCTGCTGCACGGGGGCATGCCGCAGCAGCAGCCAGGCGATCCAGCCATCGACCAGCAGCGTGAACACACTGAACACCTGCAGGCGCACGCCCAGGTCCGGCCAGAGCACCAGGAAGGCGAAGATGCAGGCCATGAACGCGGCTGCCATCAACAACGGCCGCCACAGCGGCAGCGGCTGTTCCAGATGCAGCGCCACGCCGCGCAGCATCAGCACCGCGCAACCGGCCATCGCCGCATTCCCGGCCAGTATGGCCGGCGCCAACGGCAGGTAGGGTCGCAGCGCCAGCAGGGTCACGCCCAGGGTCAGCAGCCACAGGCTGGCGGTCCACAGGCGCAGCACCGGTTGCCCGCGCAGCACCACCAGCAGCAATGAGAACCCCACCGCAATGCCGATGCAGAGCAGGAAGCCAAGCACGGTGATGGTGGGGAAATCCAGGGACATGCGGCGCTCATCGGCCGGGGCGGCGCGCGCATCTTAGCGCCTTGCAGTGCGATCCCCGTGGCACTGCCTGGCCCGATGGCGATGCCGGGTCTGAAAACGGCGAGCATGACGGCCGGTGCGTGCGCAGAATCCGGGGAAAACCAAGGAGACGCCCATGCATGCGTGGTACCTCGGTGGCCTCGACCACCGCCCCTTCCAGCACCTGTTCGAGAAGAGTGACACCGCGCTGGCTGCGCTGGGCATCCAGCGTCGCTGGGCCGGCGAAACAGGAGGACACCCCTGCCGGATCGGCCTGAGCGATCCGCCCAGCGGCAGCGAGCTGCTGCTGTTGTCCCATGTGCACCTGCCGCTGCACTCGCCCTATCACGCCTCGGGCCCGATCTTCGTGCAGCGTGGCGTAACGCGCTGCGTGCTGCCGCCGGGTGAGGTACCCGCCTATGTACAGCGCCGTACGATCTCGTTGCGCGCCTATGACCAGGCTGCATTGATGCTGGCCGCAGAGATCAGCGCGGGCAGTGATGTTGCCGCCCGGCTGGACGCGCTGTTTGCCGACCCTGCCGTGGCCTTCGTGCAACTGCACAACGCGGCCCACGGCTGCTTCTCGTGCCAGGCAGATCGGGTGGGTATGCCGGCGACGTAGCAGGATCTCCACGACGTGATCGATGCCACGCCGAAGACGTGATGGTCAACGCATCCGTTCAGTCCCGCGTGAAGCCTGCGGGAAGGGCTTCACACCCCCAGTCACGGATCGGCGCTTCCGTGGTTCCTCAGTCTGCATCGCGACTCGATACTCGCCGTGGTGCCGCCGAAAGTCCGCCGTGCAGCGCAGCTCCTGCGGTCACCGTTCTCTTTCGACGACCACAAGGAAGCGCCATGTCATTCCGATCCACACCGCTGTTGCTGGCCACCTCGTTCGCCGCTGCGGGCCTGTGCCTGGCCGGCAACGCATTCGCCCACGGCACCATGACCACGCCGGTCAGCCGCGTCTATGCCTGTTTCCAGGGCAATCCGGAGAACCCGACCAACCCGGCCTGCGCCGCCGCGAAAGCGGTGGGCGGTTCGCAGGCGTTCTACGACTGGAACGGCATCAACCAGGCCAACGCCAACGGCAACCACCAGGCCGTGGTGCCCGATGGCAAGCTGTGCAGCGGCAACAACCCGACCTTCCGCGGGCTGGATGTTAACCGCAGCGACTGGCAGACCACACCGATCCAGCCAGACGCCAGCGGCAAGTTCACCTTCGTGTTCAAGGCGACCGCGCCGCACGCCACGCGTGACTGGCGCTTCTTCGTCACCCGCGACGGCTGGCAACCGGGCAGCCCGCTGCGCTGGGCCGATCTGCAGGAGTTCTGCACGCTGGGCAACACGCCGCTGTCGGCCGATGGCACCTACAAGCTGCAGTGCACGCTGCCACAGCGCAGCGGCCAGCATGTGATCTACAACACCTGGCAGCGCTCGGATTCGACCGAAGCGTTCTACACCTGCATGGACGTGCGCTTTGAAGGAGGCGGTGGCAGCACCCCGCCGGTACCGCAATGGCAGGATGCCGGCCCGGTCACCGCACGCGGCGAGCTGCCGGTCGGCACCACCCTGGCGTTGCGCGTGTTCAACGCCAACGGCAATGATGTCGAACGCGTGGAAGCGATCCTGGCCAGCGGCCAGACCGCGGCCGCGCAATGGCCGTTGGCGCTGGCCCGCAAGGTCAATACCAGCGCCCAGCACGCACGCGTGGGCATGCTCAGCAATGGCGTGATCACACCGACGGCCTCGGCCACCGCCAACCGCGTGTACCTGAAGGATGGCAACCGCTTCCAGCTCGACACCAAGGTGCCGGACCCGGGCACGCCGTCACCGGGCGGTGATTTCGACCACGTATACCCCGCCGGCATCGGCAGCTACGTGCCGGGCCAGACCGTGGTGAAGGGCGGCGACGGCAAGCTGTATGCCTGCCGCCCGTTCCCGGAAGGTGCATGGTGCAACGTCAACGCCGAAGCCTATCGGCCGGGTGCCGGCGCGGCTTGGCGTGATGCGTGGATCGCGTACTGAGGCAGTGATGCGGGAGGCGGTGCACAGTGCACCGCCTTTCGCCCGGAAGGCGGCACAGTGAGCACCGTGTTGCAGATCGAACACAGCCGCCATCGATTTCAAACTTGTCCGATGTTGCCGACGGCCCTGCATGTGAAGACTGCGCGAGGTTTCCCACACTTCGCAAAGGAGTTCCTGCATGCACCTGTCCCACCGGGCAGTCCTCGCTCTGTCCATCGTTGCCGGCCTGGCCCTGTCCGGCAGCGCCCTCGCCCACGGCACCATGTCCAAGCCGCTCAGCCGCGTGAAGCAGTGCCACGAAGGCAATCCGGAAAACCCGACCAACCCGGCCTGTGCCGCGGCCAAGGCCATCGGCGGCGCGCAGCCGTTCTATGACTGGAGCGCGATCGCCCACGGCAACGCCAATGGCAACCACCGCGACCTGGTGCGCGATGGCGAGCTGTGCAGCGCCAGCATCCCCAAGTACCGCGGCCTCGATCTGAATCGCAGCGACTGGCCGACCACGCCGGTGCGCGCCGATTCGCGTGGCCGCTACACCTTCGAATTCCTGGCGCCGGCGCCGCACGCCACCCGCGAGTGGAAGTTCTACGTCACCCGTGACGGTTGGCAGCCGGGCAGCCCGCTGCGCTGGGCCGACCTGCAGGAATTCTGCACCCTTGGCAACGTGCCGCTGTCCGAAGGCGGTGTCTACAAGCTGGACTGCCCGCTGCCCAAGCGCAGTGGCCAGCACATCATCTACAACACCTGGCAGCGCTCGGATTCGCAGGAAGCCTTCTACACCTGCATGGACGTGCGCTTCGAAGGTGGCGGTGGCGTGGTTCCGCCGCCGCAGTGGCAGGATGCCGGCGCGGTGACCGCCAATGGCGCACTGGACGTGGACAGCACCGTGACCCTGCGTGTGTTCAATGCCAACGGCAACGACCTGGAGCGCGTGGAAACCAAACTGGGCGCTGGCCAGACCAGCCCGACGCAGTGGCCGCTGGCCCTGGCCCGCAAGGTCAACGCCAGCGCACAGCACGCGCGCGTGGGTGTGATGAAGAACGGCGTGATCACGCCGGTCGCCTCGGCCACCGACAACCGCGTGTACCTGAAGCCGGGCAACCGCTTCCAGCTGGAAACCCAGGTGCCGGGGCCGGGCCCGATCGATCCGGTCGATCCGCCGGGCGGCGACTTCGACTTCGTGTACCCGGCCGGCCTCGGCAGCTACAAGCCGGGCGAGACCGTGGTGAAGGGCACCGACGGCAAGCTGTATGCCTGCCGCCCGTTCCCGGAAGGCGCCTGGTGCAACATCAATGCCGATGCCTATCGTCCGGGCACCGGCTATGCGTGGCGCGACGCCTGGATCGCGTACTGAGGCAGGACACCGGGGGCGGCGTGATGCCGCCTCCGGTTCGTGCGGTTGCCGGCCAGCGGCCGGCACTACCAGGGTCCATGGGGTTGCCGGCCAGCGGCCGGCACTACCCTGACTTACTTGCTGCTGACGTACTTCTCGCGGCGGATCTGCGGGTTGCCCAGCCCCGCGCCCTTCAGCAGTTCGGCACAGGCATCGACCATGTCCGGGTTGCCGCACAGGTAGGCGATGTCGGTGGCCGGGTCCGGGGTGAAGCCGGCCAGCGCCTGCTGTACGTAGCCGTGCTGCACGTCCGGGTGCGGATCAGCCGGCAGTTCGCGCGACAGGCATGGAACATAGCGGAAGTTCGGGTGTTTTTCGGCGAAGCTGTAGAAATCTTCGCTGTACAGCAGCTCGCCCGGGCTGCGCGCGCCCTGCAGCAGCACGATCTGCACGCCGCGCTCGGCCATGGCCGTTTCCAGCAGCGGCAGCATCGAGCGGTACGGGGTAACGCCGGTACCGGTGGCGATCAGCAGGTAGCGGGCGTTGTGATCACCGGGATTCAGGCAGAACCGGCCATAGGGGCCGGACGCACTGATCTGGCCGCCCTGCTCCAGCGCCTCGAACAGGGCCGTGGCGGCGCCGCCGGGGACGAAACTGACCGCGATATCCACCGCCTCGCCCGGGCCCAGCGCGTGGTCGTGGATGGTCGCCAGCGAGTAGCTGCGCTTGGTTTCGGTGCCGTCGGCGTAGCTGAAATGGACCTGGATGAACTGGCCGGGCTGGAAATCCAGCGGCTGTCCATCGTCACGCACGAACTGGTAGTGGCCGACGGTCGGGGCCAGCATGCGGCAGCCGACCAGCTTGAGGGGGAATTGAACAGGCACGACTTTTCGGGACAGTGTGTAGCCGGGGCAAGCCCTCGGGGTCTTCTATAATAGCCCCTCCCCGCCCCTCTCCAGCGCCAGCCCATGGGCGCGAAGGCTTCGAGCTTGGCATCCCAGAACGATACGGCGCCCGCCCTGCGCGTGCGCGACCTGCGCAAGACCTATGACAACGGCACCCAGGCCCTGAAGGGGGTTTCCCTGGAAGTGGCCCCGGGCGACTTCTTCGCCCTGCTCGGCCCCAACGGCGCCGGCAAGTCCACCCTGATCGGCATCATCAGCTCCCTGGTCAACCTCAGCGAGGGCCAGGTGGAAGTGTTCGGCAGCGACCTGGTGCGCAACCGCAGCGCCACCATGCGCCTGATCGGGCTGGTGCCGCAGGAAATCAACTTCAACCTGTTCGAAAAGCCCTTCGACATCCTGGTGAACTACGCCGGTTTCTATGGCGTGCCGCGCGAGGAAGCCGAGCAGCGTGCCGAAGAGGAACTCAAGCGCGCCCACCTGTGGGAAAAGGCACAGGTGATGAGCCGTACGCTGTCCGGTGGCATGAAGCGCCGGCTGATGATCGCCCGCGCGATGATGACCCGCCCGCGCCTGCTGATCCTGGACGAGCCGACCGCCGGCGTGGACATCGAGATCCGCCGCGACATGTGGCGCGTGCTGAAGGAGATCAACGCCGCCGGCACCACGATCATCCTCACCACGCACTACCTGGAAGAAGCCGAGTACCTGTGCCGCCACCTGGCGATCATCAACCATGGCCAGATCGTCGAGCAGGGGCCGATGCGCACCCTGCTGGCCAAGCTGGACGTGGAAGGCTTCCTGCTGGACATCGACGGTGACCTGCCGGCGCAGCTGCCGGTGATCGAGGGCGCGACGCTGACCGCGCCGGACCCGCACACGCTGGACATCGACATGCCGCGCGCAATGGACCTCAACCGCGTGTTCGCCACGCTCAACGAGTCCGGTATCCGCGTGCGTTCGATGCGTACCAAGAGCAACCGCCTGGAGGAGCTGTTCGTGCGCCTCACCGGCAACCTGGAGAAGCCTGCATGAGCACCACCGAGCTGACCGACGGCCAGCGCAACCGCGTCGCACTGATGACCATCGTGCGCCGCGAAGTCGCCCGCATCATGCGCATCTGGGGCCAGACCCTGGTGCCGCCGGCGATCACCATGACCCTGTACTTCCTGATCTTCGGCAACCTGATCGGGTCGCGCGTGGGGGACATGGGCGGCTACACCTACATGCAGTTCATCGTGCCGGGCCTGGTGATGATGAGCGTGATCCAGAACAGCTACGGCAACATCAGCTCCTCGTTCTTCGGCGCCAAGTTCGGCCGCCACGTGGAAGAGCTGCTGGTCAGCCCGATGCCGAACTGGGTGATCCTGTGGGGCTACGTGGCCGGTGCGGTGCTGCGCGGCCTGATGGTGGGCGTGATCGTGCTGATCATCGCGATGTTCTTCACCCCGGTGCGCATCCCGCACCCGCTGGTGATGCTGACCACGGTGATCCTGGGTGCGACGATCTTCTCGCTGGCCGGTTTCATCAACGCGGTGTATGCGAAGAAGTTCGATGACGTGGCGATCGTGCCGACCTTCATCCTGACCCCGCTGACCTACCTGGGTGGCGTGTTCTATTCGGTGAAGCTGCTGCCGGGCTGGGCCGAGGCCGCCACGCACGCGAACCCGATCTTCTACATGGTCAATGCATTCCGCTATGGCCTGCTGGGCAGCAGCGATGTGCCGCTGCCGGTGGCCTACGGGCTGATGATCGGATTCGTGGTGGTGCTGACGGCGCTGGCGCTGTGGTTGCTGCGCCGTGGCGTGGGCATGCGCAGCTGAGGGGTGCCTGCAGGGCCTGCGGCCCTGCACCCGCCGAATCAACGTCAACGTCAACTTCAACGGCAAAAGCTGACGATCCGTGGGATGGCGGAGTGGGTCCGCCTTCGACAGTTTCCGGCGATCTGTCGGAACGGCATGGACCGCTGTTGGTAGGTGTCGACCTTGGTCGACACGGTAGATCCACGCCATGCGTGGATGGAGCGTTCACGGTAAGGCCGATGCTTGGCTCTTTTCGTTTCGGATTACGGCTAGGCTGTAGCGATGAAGATCACTTCCATTGCGTTGGACAAGGCCGTGTCGGATGGTCCGATCGATGCGTTCAGCCATGTCCTGCTGAGCGATTCGCCCATGCTGGATGAGGTGCTGGATTGCCTGGCCTCGCTGCACGTGGCTGATCCCCTTCATCGTTATCTGTGCACGCTCGACGAAGTCGGCCAGTGCCGCTACACCAGCATGCACGCGTCCGACGACGAGCGCATCGCGCTGTACGAGGACGAAGACCCGGCGACGCCTGAAGATGCGTTGGCGGCACGCGAGCGGTTGCTGGCGCACGTCGTCACGCAGCTTGAGCATTCCACGCATCGGCTGCAGTGGACCGCGTTGGCGGGTACGTTGATGTGCAGCGACGAGGACATCGAGGCGCTGGTCGCTGCCAATGCGACACCTGATCTCATCATCGATGACGCGGTCTGCGTGCAGCAGGTGCCCGTGACCCGTGATGACCTGCTGATCGCCGCCCTGCCCAACGGCTACTTCAGCGCGGACTGGGACATCTTCCAGAACCACGCCCTGATCCGGCATCTGCAGGAGCGCTACGACTACCGCCTGTTCGGACTCGGCGCATCGTGGCTCGGTTTCCAGCGCGACCGCGCACCGTCGCCTGCAGAGGCGAGCGCGTTGGTCGCGGACCTGCAGCGCATCTACGCGGCCGGAACGCATGACACGTGGGCACAACTGGCTGCAACGCTGGCCACCCGCACCACACTACTATTGGGCTACACCGAAGACTTCAGCGAACAACTACCCTGAGCACCGCTCTACACGAGCGAGCGCAGCGAGCGACCCGCTTCCGCCTTCGCTTCTGATCTGCTTTCCGTGGTGGCCGCGCCCGGAAACTGTCAGGGGTCGTGTGCGCTGGATTCGCGGGGGTATCCGCGCCATGGATGGCGCGGCTAAGCCCCCATGGACGGGTTCACGGCGTCCCCCGCGAACCCAGCGCACACGGCCCAGCTCATGAAACCAACTGCACGAACCACCACGAGGGGCTCCGCCGTTGGCCGCAATCTCCGGCACAATCGCACTCCTGATTCCCCAGAAAACGGTGAACGTGCAATGCGCATCCTGATCCTCGGCGCCGGCGGTACCGGCGGTTACTTCGGCGGTCGCCTGGCCCAGGCCGGCGTGGACGTGACCTTCCTGGTGCGCCCCGCACGCGCCGCCCAGCTGGACCGCGATGGCCTGGTCATCCGCAGCCCGCTCGGCGACGCCAGCTTCCCGGTGCAGCACGTCACCGCCGATGCGCTCCCGGCATTGGCCGCGCAGAAGCCGTTCGACCTGGTCATCCTCAGCTGCAAGGCCTACGACCTGGACAGCTCGATCGATGCCATCGCTCCGGCCGTGGGCGCGAACACCACCGTGCTGCCGATCCTCAACGGCCTGCATCACTACAACGCGCTGGACCTGCGCTTCGGCCGCGACGCTGTGCTCGGTGGCCTATGCTTCATCAGCGCCACCAAGGCCCCCGACGGCGCCGTGCTGCACCTGGGCAAGCCGGCCAAGCTCACCTTCGGCGAACGCGATGGCGGTGCGATCTCCACGCGCGTGCGTGCCTTCGCCGCCGCCTGTGCGCAGGCCAACCTCGATCACCTGGCCAGCGAGCATATCGGCCAGGAACAGTGGATCAAGTACACCTTCCTGACCGCACTGGCCGCCGCTACCTGCCTGCTGCGTGCGGATATCGGCACCATCGTCGCCACCGATGATGGCGAAGCCATCGTGCGTGGCCTGTACGACGAATGCCTGGCCGTGGCCGAAGCCGCCGGTGAGCCGATTCCCGATGCCGCGCAGGACACCGCCCGCGGCACCCTGACCCAGGCCGGTTCGGCGTTGAAGGCCTCGATGCTGCGTGATCTGGAAGCCGGCCAGCAGGTGGAAGCCGCGCAGATCGTCGGCGACATGCTGGCGCGCGCGCGCAAGGCCGACCAGGAAGCCCTGCTGCTGCAGGTCGCCTACAGCAGCCTGCAGGCCTACCAGGCGCTGCGCGGCGCGTGAGCGCCGCGTTTCAGACCAACGCGCTGCCGGCGCGGGTGCTGATCCTCGGCATGGGCTGGAGCGGGTGCGTGCTGGCTACGCATCTGCGGGCGTTGGGCGTACACGTGGCCGGCACGGTGCGCGACCCGGCGTCGGCACCGCACGATGGCCTGCCGCGCCATCAGCTGCGAGCTGACATACCACCGTCGCCCGCCCTGCTCGATGAGATCGCGCAGGCCGAGGCCGTGCTGTGCAGCGTGCCGCCCGACGCCGAGGGTGACCCGGCACTGCGTCTGCTGCTGCCGGCACTACAGGAAAGTCCGGCACTTCGCTGGGTGGGCTATCTGTCATCCACGTCGGTCTATGCCGATCGGGCCGGCGGCTGGATCAACGAAACCAGCGTGGCCGATGCTACTGAAACGACCGGCATGCAACGCAGACGCGCCGAGGACCAGTGGCGTGCGCTGGCGGAGCAGCGCGGTATCGCCTCGGCGGTATTCCGCCTGCCCGGCCTGTACGGGCCGGGACGCAATGCGCTGCTGCAGTTGTCACAGGGCCGCGCACGCCACGTAGTGCGTCCTGGGCTGGTGTTCAACCGACTGCACGTGGATGACCTGGCAACGGTCGTTATCGCATCGATGCAGCGGCCGTGCGTGGATGGGCTGTATCTGCCAGCCGATGACGAGCCGGCACCATCGCAGGAGGTACTGGCCTTCGCCGCGCAGCTGGGCGGCTTTGCGATGCCACCTGCCATGCCCTGGGACGATCCGGCGCTGAGCCCGACACTGCGGCGCTTCTACGAGAGCAGCAAGCGCATCGACAGCACCGGTACGCGCGAGGCGCTGGGCTGGGAGCCGCGCTTCCCCAGCTACCGTGAGGGCCTGCGCGACCTGCTCCGGTAGTGGCGGGGGCGGGGCGGGCCCCCCCCGGGGGGGGGGGGGGGGGGGGGGGGGGGCGGCCCCCGCGCGCCCAGCCCGAAAGCACACCCGCGCGGGGGGGCCCCGGCCGCGGCCGGCCCCCGGCGCTTGGTTGGGGGCCCCCCCCGCGCCCCCCCCCCGCGCCCGCCACTACCTGATCAACCCGCGTCGGGCAGGCGGAAGAACGCACGCGTCGCGGCAGTTGCATTCGCGGCGGTCACCGCCACGTCTTCACCACGGTCACGCGCCAGTTCTTCCACGATGTGCGAGAGGAACATCGGTTCGTTGCGGCGGTCCTTCGGCATCGGCTTCAGCGTGCGCGGCAGCAGGTACGGTGCGTCGGTCTCGATCATCAGGCGGTTGGCCGGAATGTTCTTCACCAGCTCGCGCAGGTGCGCGCCACGGCGTTCGTCGCACAGCCAGCCGGTGATGCCGATGTACCAGTCCTGGTCCAGGTAGTCGAACAGCTCGTCGCGCTCACCGGTGAAGCAATGCACCACTGCCGGGCCGATGCGGCCCTCGAAGTTCTTCATCTGTGCCATGAAATCGGCATGCGCGTCGCGCTGGTGCAGGAACAGCGGCTTGCCATTGTCTGCGGCCAGCTGCAGCTGGCGCTCGAACGCGCGGTGCTGGGCCGGGCGCGGCGAGAAGTCACGGAAGTAGTCCAGCCCGCACTCGCCCACCGCCACCACTTCCGGGTGGGCATGCAGCGCGCGCATCTCGGCGTCGCATTCCTCGGTGTATTCCACCGCATGGTGCGGGTGCACGCCGGCGGTCGCATACAGGAAGCCCGGGTGCTGCTGCGCCAGCTGCACGGCCAGCGGCGAGTGCTCGCGGCTGGCGCCGGTAATGACCATCTGCACCACGCCGGCCTGGCGCGCGCGGTCCAGCACGGCATCGCGGTCGCGGTCGAAGGAGTCGTGGGTCAGGTTGGCGCCGATATCGATCAGGTGCATGGTCATCGCGGGGGAAAAGTGCCCGCGCATTGTACCTGCGGCTGCCGTGGCCCTTTATCCTTTGCACATGAACGCCCCGCTCTTCCCGATTTCCCCGCTGTTGCCGCAGATCCAGCAGCACCTGGCCACGCAGCCGAGGCTGGTGCTGGAGGCCCCGCCCGGCGCCGGCAAGACCACCCAGGTGCCGCTGACGCTGCTCGATGCACCGTGGCTGCAGGGGCGGAAGATCATCCTGCTGGAACCGCGCCGGGTCGCCGCACGCAGCGCCGCGCTGTTCATGGCGCGGCAGCTGGGCGAAGAGGTGGGCGGCACCGTCGGCTACCGCATCCGCTTCGAGAACAAGGTTTCGGCACGCACCCGCATTGAAGTCGTCACCGAAGGCATCCTGACCCGCATGCTGCAGGACGACCCGATGCTGGAAGCCGTCGGTGCGATCCTGTTCGACGAATTCCACGAGCGCCATCTCAGCGGTGATCTCGGCCTGGCACTAGCGCTGGACGTGCAGACACAGCTGCGCGATGACCTGCGCCTGGTGGTGATGTCGGCAACGCTGGATGGCGAACGGCTGGCACGCTTCCTCGATGCGCCGCGGCTGAGCAGCGAAGGCCGCAGCTACCCGGTGACGGTCAGCCATTTCCCGGCGCGCCGCGATGAGGCGCTGGAACTGCAGGTTCGCCGCGCGGTGCAGCAGGCCTTGGCTGAACATCCCGGTGACCTGCTGGTGTTCCTGCCCGGCCAACGCGAGATCGCGCGGGTGCAGGCCGGGCTGCAGGAATCGCTGGATGCCGGCGTGGAAGTGCTGGCTCTGCACGGTGAGCTGCCAGTGGAACAGCAGGCGCGGGTATTGCAGGCGTCCAGTGATGGCCGCCGCCGCGTGGTGCTGGCCACCAACGTCGCCGAGTCCTCGGTGACGCTACCCGGCGTGCGCGTGGTGATCGACAGCGGCCAGGCACGCGAGCCGCGCTACGACCCCAACAGCGGCTTCACCCGGCTGGACGTGGTGGCCATCGCGCAGGCATCGGCCGACCAGCGCGCGGGCCGCGCCGGCCGTGTCGCCGAGGGCGTGGCATGGCGGCTGTGGCCGCAGTCGCAGCGGCTGGAGCCGCAGCGCCGCGCCGAAATCGATCAGGTCGAGCTGGCCGGACTGGCGCTGGAACTGGCCGCCTGGGGCAGCAGCGACCTGCGCTTCCTCGATCCGCCACCGGCCGGCCCGATGGGTGCCGCCCGCGAACTGCTGCAGCGGCTCGGCGCGCTGTCCAGCAGCGGTGCGATCACCGCACTTGGCCGCCGTGTGCTGGCGCTGGGCACGCATCCGCGGATGGCGGCGATGCTGCTGGCCGCGCCCGATGCCCGCGCACAGGCGCTGGCCGCCGATCTGGCCGCCCTGCTGGAGGCGCGCGATCCGTTGCGCCAGGGCGGTGATGCGCTGGCCGCGCGTTGGCGTGCGCTGGCGGCATTCCGCAATGGCCGCGCACCGGGCGACGCCAACCGCAGCGGCCTGGCCGCGATCGATGCCGCCGCCAAGCAGTGGCGTCGCCGCCTGCGCTGCGAGGCCGTACCACCGGCCAGCATCGAAGCGCACGAGCTGGGTGACCTGCTCGCACATGCCTTCCCCGACCGCATCGGTGTCCAGCATCCCAGCGATCCGCTGCGCTACCTGCTGGCCAACGGTCGCAGCGCACGCCTGCACGAGCTGAGCGACCTGCGTGGCGAGCCGTGGCTGGTAGCCAGTGAACTGCGCTTCGAGGCACGCGACGCGCTGCTGCTGCGTGCCGCACCGGTGGACGAGGGCCAGCTGCGCAAGGCGTGGCCGGAGCGCTTCGTGACCGAGGACGTAGTGCGCTGGGACAGCGAGCGTCGCGCCCTGGTGGCACTGCGCGAGACCCGTTTCGACCGCATCGTGCTGGACAGCCGCTCGGCCGGCCGGGTCGATCCGCAGCACGCCGCACAGGCCCTGACCGACGCGGTGGCCGAGCTCGGCCTGCAGGCGCTGCCGTGGACCGAAGGCCTGCGCCAGTGGCAGGCACGGGTGGAATCGCTGCGGCGCTGGATGCCGGAGCTGGACCTGCCCGACTGCAGCGACGACGCCCTGCTGGCCACGCGTGCGCAATGGCTGCAGCCCGCGTTCGCCGGCAAGAGCCGCCTGGATGCGCTGGACGAGGCCAGTTTCGGCGAAGCGCTGAAGTCGCCCCTGGAGTGGTCACAGCGTCAGCTGGTCGAGCGTCATGCACCGACCCGCATCACCGTGCCCTCCGGGCTGGAGCGGCCGATCACCTACGCGCTGGACAGCGAGAGCGGCGAACCGCTGCCCCCGGTGCTGGCGGTGAAACTGCAGGAACTGTTCGGCCTGGCCGACACGCCGCGCATCGCCGACGGCCGCGTGCCGCTCACCCTGCACCTGCTCTCGCCCGGTGGCCGCCCGCTGCAGGTCACCCAGGACCTGCGCAACTTCTGGGAAAACACCTACGCGGAAGTGAAAAAGGAAATGAAGGGCCGTTACCCGCGGCATCCGTGGCCGGATGATCCGTGGACGGCCACGGCCACGCACCGGGCCAAGCCGCGTGGCACCTGAAGGCGGGGGTCGGATCCCTTTGCAACGCAAAGGGCCCTGACCCCGGGCGTGGGGGTTGGGGTCAGAGCCCTTTCCCAAGGGAAAGGGATCCGACCCCACCCTGCCTGATCCTGAATGGCTGCGGTAAAGTCACACCACGTGCCACCCCGGCTGACATACCGTTTACGGGCAACACGCGACACTGGACTTCGACCCGAGGCAAAGGACCCCCGCATGAGCAAGCTGACCGTAATCACCGACCGCGCTCTGGAGCGCGCCCTGGAGCTGGCCCACACCGCCGGCGATGGCCTGAAGAGCGCCGGTGGCAGCCTGCGCAATGCGGACTGGATCAAGACCGGCGCCGCCATCGGCGCAGTGAAGACCGGCGGCAAGGCCGCGACCAAGTTCGTGCGCCGCAATCCGGCGGTGGCCGTGGCCGCTGCCGCGGTGGGTGTCGGCCTGCTCGGCTATGCGCTGTACCGCAAGCAGCAGAAGAAGAAGGCCACCAATGGCCACGTGGTGAATGGGCAGGCACAGCGCATCAACGCACGTGACCGCCGCAACGACACCGTGGTGGACGAGCACAGCGATATCGGCAGCGACGCCTGAGCCTGCCGGGGTCGGATCCTTTCCACGGGAAGGGCGCTGACCCCAAGGCACTACCTGAGGGCCGGACACCGGAAGGTATCCGGCCCTTTCTGCATCAACCGATCTGCCGCCACTGCCCCGGCTGCAGGTCGTCCAGCCGGTAAGGCCCCATCGACACGCGGACCAGCCGCAGCGTCGGCAGGTTCACCGCTGCAGTCATCCGCCGCACCTGCCGGTTGCGGCCTTCCCGGATCGTGATCGCCAACCAGCTGTCAGGCACGGTCTTGCGGAAGCGCACCGGCGGATCGCGTGTCCACAGCGACGGCGCCGGATCGAGGCGCTCGATCTTCGCCGGCAGGGTCGGCCCGTCATTGAGCACCACGCCGTCGCGCAGCTGCTGCAGCTGTTCGTCGCTGGGCATGCCTTCCACCTGCACCCAGTAGGTCTTGTCAGCCTTGTGCTTCGGGTCGGTCAGCTTGTGCGCCAGCGTACCGTTGTCGGTCAGCAGCAGCAGGCCTTCGCTGTCATGGTCCAGGCGACCGGCGGCATACACGCGCGGCGGCAGGCCGAACCCGGCCAGGGTCGGCCGCGGCGGCACGCTGCGGTCGGTGAACTGGCAGAGCACGTTGAAGGGCTTGTTGAAGGCGATCAGCATTGCGGGCACGGCA
Source organism: Stenotrophomonas sp. SMYL86 (assembly GCF_036320025.1). Taxonomy (NCBI): domain Bacteria; kingdom Pseudomonadati; phylum Pseudomonadota; class Gammaproteobacteria; order Lysobacterales; family Lysobacteraceae; genus Stenotrophomonas; species Stenotrophomonas sp. SMYL86. The sequence goes on along the minus strand of NZ_JAWIRU010000011.1, from coordinate 128,877 downwards.
GGCGGCGGGTGGGGCATTGTCCCATGCCGCGTGCGGCGGCTCGAAAGGTGCCGGTCAAGTCGGTCGGCATAGCCCATGCCCGGCTGCGCTTTCCTGCGACCACGAACACGAAGGGCTCAGCCGAATACCTTCCACTGCAGCAGGAACGACCCCAGCACCAACACGAAACCGCATGCCGTGACGACATTGGCCCGGCGACGCAGCGCCGCGGGTGGCGGACAGGTCATGCGGGCGCGTTCGTCCAGCACCCCGCCAAAGAACAGCACCGCAAAACCCGTCGCTCCCAGCAGGTCGTAAGCATGCCCACCGTGGTACACAAAGTCATACAGCCTCGGCAGCACCAGCACCGCGATGACGATATACAGCACCTTCTTCAACGGTCCATGTCCTTGAATTCGATTGGACTCCGGCGCATGGCCGGACCTGGGGCCAGCCATACGTTGCGCTGCGCGCGGTGAGCGTGGTTGCGGCTGCGCTTTCCTGCCGCCCCAATCTCGGCCGGCTCAGCCGAAAACCTTCCATTCCAGCAGGAACGAGCCCAGCACCAGTGCGATGCCGCACGCGGCGATGACATTGGCCCGCCGCCGCAGGCCTGCGGCCGGCGGGTCGGCCTTGCGCGAACGTTCCTCCAGAAGGGCACCCGCGAACAGCACGGCAAACCCTACCGTCGCCATCAGATCGTGGGCATGACCACCGTAGAACACAAAATCGATCAACCGCCCCAGCACCAGCACCGCGACAGCGATGTAAAAGACCTTCTTCAACAATTCATGTCCTTGCATACGATCGAATTCCGGCGCATGGCCGGTCTTGGGACCAGCCATGCGCCGCGCTACGCGCGATGAGCCGAGCATGGGCTCGGCTCTACAGAGTCAACATGCGCCAGCCCGGCACCACCCCTTACGGCTTGATGAAGCGCAGGGTCATGCGGTCGCTTTCGCCGATCGCCTGGTACTTCGCATCATCGGCCTTGTCGTGCTGGTTGGTCGGTGGCAGCGTCCACACGCCGTTCGGGTGGTCCTTGGTATCGCGCGGGTTGGCATTGACCTCGCTGCGCGCGTCCAACTTGAAGCCGGCGGCTTCGGCCATCGCGATCACCTGCTGCTGGCCGACATAGCCGGTGTCATCGTCGTCGGCCACGTCGGCCTTGGCGCGATGCTCGACCACGCCCAGCACGCCGCCCGGCTTGAGCACGTTGAAGAAGCCCTGGAACATGCCCTGCGCCTGGCCGGCCTTGCGCCAGTTGTGCACGTTGCGGAAGGTCAGCACCACGTCGGCTGAACTGGCTGGGCCGAACACCGGCTTGGCCGGATCGTAGGCGACCACGGCGGTCTTGCCGAACTGTGCCGGTGCACCGGCGTACTTCTTTTCCAGGCTGTCGCGGCTGCGCTGCTGGTAGTCACGGCCGCGGCCCTCGGGCACCGCCATCGGGTCGACCACGGCGGCAACATAGTGGCCCTTGTCCTGCAGCAGCGGCGCCAGGATCTCCGAGTACCAGCCGTTGCCGGGGGTGATCTCGATGACGGTCTTTTCCGGCGTCACCTTGAAGAACGACAGCGTCTGCGCCGGATGACGGAAGCCATCGCGCTTGACGTTGTTGGCATCACGGGTCGACGCCTTCACCGCCGCATCGATGGCCGGTGACACCTGGATCTTCGCCGGTGCCACCGTGGCCGGTGCGGCGAACGCGGGAACAGCGGCAAGCAGGGCCGAAGCAAGCAGCAGGCGGCAACCACGCAGGGACGAAGCAGGCATCATCGGAGCGACTCCAGCGGAAGATGCGGCGAGACTAGCAGCCGCGGCGTCCCAGGTGTTCACAAAACGTTAGCTGCGTGCGTATCGCGGAACACTGTTTTGTGGTCACCGCCGCAGCACGGTCACACAACGCGTTTTATTCTGGAGCACTTCCCCCAAGGAGTCCGTGCCCATGACGGCAACCCGCGAACTGGGCCGTTCCGGCCTGCATGTACGTCCGCTCGCCTTCGGTGGCAACGTGTTCGGCTGGAGCGCCGATGAGAAGGCCAGCTTCGCCCTGCTCGATGCCTTCGTCGATGCCGGCTTCAACCTGGTCGACACCGCCGATGTGTATTCGGCCTGGGTGCCGGGCAATGCCGGCGGCGAATCGGAAACGCTGATCGGCAAGTGGTTCGCCCGCAGCGGCAAGCGCGACAAGGTGGTGCTGGCAACCAAGGTGGCCAAGTGGGCCGAACGCCCCGGCCTGACCCCGGACAACATCAATGCTGCGGTGGAAGATTCGCTGCGCCGCCTGCAGACCGACGTGATCGATCTGTACCAGGCCCATGAAGACGATGAATCCACGCCGCTGGAAGCGACGCTGGCCGCGTTCGGGCGCCTGATCGAAGCCGGCAAGGTGCGTGCGGTCGGTGCGTCCAACTACAGCGCCACGCGCCTGGCCGATGCGCTGAAGGTATCCACCGACTACAAGCTGCCGCGTTACGAAACCCTGCAGCCCGAGTACAACCTGTACGACCGCGCCGGCTACGAGAAGGAGCTGGAACCGCTGGTGCAGCGCGAACAGATCGGCGTGATCGGCTACTACGCCCTGGCCAGCGGCTTCCTCAGCGGCAAATACCGCACGCCGGCCGATGCGGCCAAGAGCCCGGCACGTGGCGAGAACGTGGTGAAGCGCTATCTGAATCCGCGTGGCCTGCGCATCCTGCAGGCGCTGGATGACGTGGCCAGCAAGCACAGCGCCAGTGCCGCGCAGATCGCACTGGCGTGGCAGATCGCACGGCCGTCGATCACCGCGCCGATCGTCAGCGCCACCAGCGTCGAGCAGCTGCACGATCTGTTGGCCGCAGCCAACGTGTCGCTGAGCGTGCAGGATGTCGCGCAACTCGACGCCGCCAGCACGGAAGCATGAGACCCGGTAGTGCCGGCCGCTGGCCGGCATTGCACAGTCCGGTAGTGCCGGCCGCTGGCCGGCATTGCGCGGTAAAGAAGAAAATAATTGAACAAAATGGTTGCGCACGAATAAATCGTGGTTTATCGTGCGCACCTCGTTTCAACAACCACTGGAAACTTCCCTTGAACGCGCATTCCGTCGCCATCGCCAAACTGCTGCCATGCCTGCGCATGGACGTGCTGGCGCGTGCGTTCGGCAAGGAAGACCAGCTGACAGCGGCCTGATACCCGCCCTGCGGAGATCGGCCACCCCGATCTCCGAGGCTTGACGACGCCCTCGGAACGCAAGCCCCGGGGGCGTTTTCGTTTGCGTCGGCACAAGGACCCGCGATGCCAGAACTGCACCCCGCGCGGCAACCCGCCGCTCACTGACACAGGTTTTTTCCGCTCCGCCGAAGGATTTACTTCGCGCGAGTGGCGACGCCTGGACATTATCTGCATCGCATCAAAACATTATCGCTCGCGATAATGTCGATGGCCTGCACCCTCGATTCTCCAACGGTCCCGTTTCCACCACGGGCTGGTGCGCGCGGCGTTGCCGTGGCGTATGCCGGAGGTCGCGGACATGCCATCGCCTGGATCGCCTGCTGGAAGCAGGCATCGGTTCGCCGGTACGCGGTTCGATTCCGCGCGGTCCCCAACTGGATAGCTCAGCTTGGTCAGAGCAACGGATCCGTAATCCGTCTGTCGTGGGTTCGATTCCCACTCCAAACCACATGACCTGTCACGTCATGACTTGAAGCAACACCCGGGGCGCAAGCCCCAGCGGCCATCGCCGCCGTCCACGGACAACGCCTTCGGGCAGGAACGTGGAAGGCAACGGACCGCACGCCGGGCCCCGGCCCGCCGCCACTGCCAGCCACGTTCCGCACCGGTGCTGCCTGCCGGGAACGACGATGGCAGCCGTGCCGGTGCACCGAAGGCTCCGCGCGCGGACCGTCCGCCGATGGCCGCCCTCTTCCGCTGCCTGCACGTGGTGTGCAGGCGGCCTCGCCACGACCTGATCGACCCGGGTCATGGCGATTCATTCCCATCGGGTCGAACCACCAGAGCCATACAAGGAGAGACTCCCATGTTCTGGACCATCAAGGTCGTGATCGGCGACGGCGAGCGCGGCCTGGTGTATCGCAACCGTCGTTTCCAGCAGATCCTGCTGCCGGGCGTGCACCGCCTGTCGCCGTTCGGCGGCCGCCCGCACGTGGACATCCACACCGCATCGAAGGGCGCGGCCTATACCGGCAGCGACCAGGACAGCCTGATCGAAGCGCTGGGCACCGAGCTGGACACGCACTTCGTGCTGGCCAACGTCGGCGCCAGCGAGGTCGGCCTGTTGCTGCGCAACGGCCGCATCGATGAAGTGCTGCCGCCGGGCAGCCGCCGACTGTACTGGCGGGGTTCGGTCGACACCCAGGTGCGCGTGATGGCGCTGGGTGACGAGCCGCGCATTCCGGCGGACGTGCAGCAGCGCCTGGGCCAGTTGGGCGTGCTGCCGCGTGTGGCAGTGATCAGCACCGTGCCGAGCGAGTCGGTCGGCCTGCTGTTCATCGATGGCACGCTACGACAGACGCTGGACGCCGGCCTGCACGCGTTCTGGAACTTCAATGGCAACGTGTCGGTGGAGCGCGTGGAGCTGCGTGCGCGTTCGCTGGACGTGTCCGGCCAGGAACTGCTCAGCCGCGACAAGGTGACCTTGCGGGTGAACCTGGCCGCGACCGTGCAGGTGGTCGACCCGGTGCGTGCACACCGCACGCTCAGCAATGCCGACGAGTTCGTCTACCGGCAGCTGCAGTTCGGCCTGCGCCAGGCGATTGCCGCGCGCACCCTGGACGAGCTGCTGGCTGACAAGGCGGCACTGGACGGCGAGATCGCCGCCCATGTGCAGGCGGCGATCGAGGGCCACGGCGTGCGGCTGCTCGGCGTGGGCATCAAGGACGTGATCCTGCCGGGTGAGATGAAGGAGATCCTCAACGGTGTGGTGCTGGCCGAGAAGCAGGCCCAGGCCAGCGTGATCCGCCGTCGCGAGGAGGCCAACGCCACGCGTTCGCAGCTCAACACCGCAAAGCTGATCGAGGACAACCCGGTGCTGATGCGCTTGAAGGAGCTGGAGGCACTGGAGAAGGTCACCGAGAAGATCGACAAGCTCACCGTGTTCGGCGGCCTGGATGGCGTGCTGAAGCAGCTGGTGACGATCAGGTAGGGGTCGCGGCGGCGCAGGGACGCGCCGCCGGCCCATCAAGGACAAACACGAAGACATGGACACTCAACACAACTATCAATGGCTGCACGCCGAGGGCACCACGCCGATCAAGGGCTGGGTCAACGGTGTGCCGCTGGAAGCGCAGGCGCATGAGCAGCTGCGCAACATCGCCGCGATCCCATTCGTTGGGCCGTGGGTGGCAGTGATGCCGGACGTGCACCTGGGCAAGGGCGCGACCGTGGGCTCGGTGATCCCGACCCGCGGTGCGATCATCCCGGCCGCGGTCGGCGTCGACATCGGCTGCGGCATGGCGGCGGTGCGTACCACGCTGCGTGCCAACGACCTGCCCGATGACCTGCGGCAGCTGCGCAACAGCATCGAGCGCAGCATCCCGGTCGGCAACGGCCGTGGCGGCGAGCACCACCGCATGCCCGACAGCATCCACACCCGGCTGGTGCAGTCCGGGCTGGCCGCCGGCCTGGAGAACATCAAGGACAAGCACCGCAGGATCCGCACCGACAAGCTCGACCGCCAGCTGGGTACGCTGGGCGGCGGCAACCACTTCATCGAACTGTGCCTGGACGAGACGGACACTGTGTGGGTGATGCTGCACAGCGGATCGCGCGGCACCGGCAACCGGATCGGCACCTACTTCATCGAGAAGGCGCGCGAGGAACTGGCCCGGCGCGTGCTCGGCTTCCACCTGCCGGACAAGGACCTGGCGTTCTTCATGGAAGGCGAGCCGCTGTTCGATGACTACGTCGAAGCAGTGTCGTGGGCGCAGGACTACGCCCGGCAGAACCGCGAGGCAATGATGTCGCGGGTGCTGGCCGAGATGCGCCATCGCCTGCCGAAGTTCCAGCTGGCAACGATGGCGGTGAACTGCCATCACAACTACGTGCAGAAGGAGACGCACCACGACCAGGAGCTGCTGGTGACGCGCAAGGGTGCGGTCAGTGCGCGCGAGGGCGAGCTGGGCATCATTCCCGGCAGCATGGGCACGCGCAGCTACATCGTGCGTGGCAAGGGCAACGCGGACAGCTTCCACAGCTGTAGCCACGGTGCCGGCCGGGTAATGAGCCGTGGCGCTGCGCGGCAGCAGATCACGCTGGCCCAGCACCGCGAGGCCACCGCGCATGTGGAATGCCGCAAGGACAACGGCGTGCTGGATGAATCGCCGGCCGCGTACAAGTCGATCGACGACGTGATGGCGGCGCAGCTCGACCTGGTCGACGTGGTGCACACGCTGCGCCAGGTGCTGTGCGTGAAGGGATGATGGAACGGTGCCGGCCTCGGCCGGCACCTGCTCGACGGGCACGGGCGAATGGATGCCCGGGATCCGTAGAGTCGAGCTTGCTCGACTGCTCTTCCACGCCATGCGTGGATGAAACGGCGCCGACCAAGGTCGGCATCTACCAGAGCAGCACGTCGCGTCGGGGGTCAGCGCGGCACGCTGTCCTCGGCCACCAGCGCATGATGCACGCCGATCCCCGCACGCACGCCCTCGGCGGTGGCCAGGGTGATATTGCCGACCGTGGTCGCATCGCCAGCGGCGTACACGTTCGGCACCGAGGTCTGCTTCATCATGTCGACCTCGATCAGCACCCCCAGCGGGCTCTCGACCAATGTGCACCCCAGCTGCTGCACCAGCGGCGTGGCCATCGCCTGGGTAGCCGGCACGAACAGCGCCCGCTGTGCGATACGGCGGCCGTCGGCCAGCTCCACTTCCAGCCAGGTCGGCTGGTCGCCCTGCACACCCAGCACGGGTGACGTCTCGATGTGCACGCCGCGCTGCTGCATGGCGGCGCGTTCCTCATCGGTGATCTCCAGACCCATGCTGAAGAAGGTGACATTGCCCCAGTCAGCGAACAGCGGCGCCTTGCTGGCCGACATCGGATGGCCGCCAAGCAGGCCGATGGCACCACCACCAACTTCGTAGCCGTGGCAGTAGGGGCAGTGCAGCACGGTGCTTCCCCAGCGCTCGGCCAGTCCGGGCAGTTCCGGCAGCTGGTCGGCGATGCCGCTGGCCAGCAGCAGCTTGCGCGCGGCCAGCACCTGGCCATCGGCGGTACGCACTTCCACGCCTTCGGCGGTGGTGCGGGCGTGCTCCACTTCGGCATGCACCCAACGCACCGTGGGGTAGTCCAGCAGCTGCTGACGCGCGGTCTTCAGCAGCTCGGCGCCACTGATGCCATCCAGCCCCAGCACCCCGTGCGAATGACTGGCGAAGCGATTGCGCGGTGAACCGGCATCGATGACGGTGACCGGGCGACGGGCACGGGCCAGGATCAGGCCGGCGGCAATGCCGGCGTAGCTGCCGCCGACGATGAGCACATCAGGATTCATGGTGACCTTCCAGGGAACGGTGATGGGCAAGATGGCGGGCGAAGTCGGCGCCGAGCTGGTCCAGTGTGGTCGCCTGCAGGCGCTGCTCAAGCAGCCGCTGCGCCTCGCGCGCGCCTTCGAGCAGGGCGCTGTTGACCAGCTGCTGGATCGGGCAGCCACCGCCGGAATCGCGAGCGCCGACCTGGACCAGCGGCGGTGCTCCCACCGCCAGATAGATGTCATGCAGGGTGATCGCCGCGGCATCGCGTGCCAGCACGCTGCCGCCGCCGTGACCACGGGTGCTGCGCACCAGGCCGGCCTTGTGCAGCTGTGCCAGCAGACGACGGATCACCACCGGATGGGTCGGCAGGCACGACGCCAGCTGTTCGGACGTGCGCGGGGCGGCATGGCCGACCAGATGCGCCATCACGTGCAGGGCGTCGGAGAGGGGGTTCGCGGATTTCATGTAACGACAATAGTTACATTTAATTCCTCTGTCGAGGGTCTGCTTTCGTTCCATATGGACACATCTGTCCTATGAAATAGTTTCTTCACATCACTAAACGAAACGCGAATGTGATGCGCATCTCACTTCAGGGCGTGCGCAGCGGGTCGATACCGCATTGCCCCTTCCCGAGAGTTCTTCCCCATGAATGCGTCTGTCCGTGCTCCGCGCCTGCAGTCCAAGCTGCTCGGCGCGGTTTCTGTTGGTCTGGCTGTGGTCCTGCTGTGCGCTCTGGCCGGCCTGGCCTCCGCCTGGTTGAAGTTGTCCACCGAGGTTCCACCCGAAGTCGCGCACAGCCGCGATGCCGAACGCCTGCAGCGCGAGTTCCGCGGCCAGGTGCAGGAATGGAAGAACGTGCTGCTGCGCGGCCACGACGACGCGTTGCGCCAACGCCACCTGGACGCCTTCGACAGCGAGGGTCGTCTGGTCGAGCAGCTGGCCAAGGGCCTGGTCAGCAGCCCGGATGCACGCACGCGCGAACTGGCGCAGGCGTTCATCGGCCTGCACGCGCAGCTGCAGCAGGACTATCACGCGGCGCTGCAGGCATTCGCCGAGGCCAGCTACGATCCCGCCGTCGGCGACAATCTCGTGCGCGGCAAGGACCGCCCGGTGGCAACCGCGCTGGATGCGTTGAGTACGCACGCCACGCAGGTGGCCGAAGCGGCGGTAGCGGTCCGTTCGCAGCAGGCGCGGCAGACGCTGCTGCTGTGCGCGGCGCTGACCGTGCTGGCCGCCGTGCTGCTGCTGATGGGCCTGGGCTGGTGGCTGCGGCGTGCGGTGGTGCAGCCGGTGCTGGCAGTGGAAGCCGCTGCGCGTGCAGTGGCCGCCGGTGATCTGCAGCATGTTGTGCAGGTGCGCAGCCGCGATGAGATCGGTCGGCTCGCGCAGGCCATGCAGGCCGTGCAGTCCACGCTGCGCGGTGTGCTCGATGCACAGGCCACGATGGCACAGGCGCATGAAGCCGGCACCATCAGCCACCGCATGGATGCCAGTGCCTTCCCCGGCGCATTCGGCACGATGGTGGCCGATAGCAACGCGCTGGTCGATGCGCACATCCAGGTGAAGCTGCGCGCGATTGCGATCATGGGCCGTTACGCCATCGGTGACCTCAGCCAGGACATGGAACGCCTGCCCGGCGAGAAGGCAGTGATCACCGACGCACTGGATACCGCCAAGGTCAATCTCGGCATGATCAATGGCGAGATCCGCCGCCTGGCCGAAGCCGCCGCCAGGGGTGACTTCAGCCAGCGTGGCGACAGCGCGCGCTTCGAGCATGACTTCCGCGCGATGGTCGACGGCTTGAACCGATTGATGCAGACGACCGAACTGAACCTCGGCGAGGTCTCCAGCATGCTGCGCGCGATTGCCGATGGCCGCCTCGGCGCGCGCATGCATGGCGATTTCCAGGGCGTGTTCGCGCGCATCGCCGGCGATGCCAACACCACCGCCGCGCAGCTGGCGACCATCGTCACCGACATCAAGCACGCCTCCGGCAACATCCACACTGCGGCTGCAGAGATCGCCGCCGGCAACAATGATCTGTCGCGCCGTACCGAGCAGCAGGCGGCCAATCTGGAAGAAACCGCCGCGTCGATGGAAGAACTGACCTCCACCGTGCGCCAGAACGCCGAGCACGCACGCCAGGCCAACCAGCTGGCGATCGGCGCGCACACGGTCGCCTCGCAGGGCGGCAACGTGGTCGGCCAGGTGGTGACGACGATGAGCGCGATCGAAACCTCGTCGCGGCAGATCGCCGAGATCATCAGCGTGATCGATGGCATCGCGTTCCAGACCAACATCCTGGCGCTGAACGCGGCAGTGGAAGCCGCGCGTGCCGGCGAGCAGGGCCGCGGCTTCGCGGTGGTCGCCAGTGAAGTACGCACGCTGGCGCAGCGCTCGGCGGCGGCCGCGAAGGAGATCAAGGCGTTGATCGAAGCGTCGGTTGAGCAGGTCGGGCACGGTGCACAGCGCGTGCGCGAGGCCGGTGACACCATGGCCGAGATCGTGGCGTCGGTGCAGCGCGTGACCGACATCATGGCCGAGATTTCCGCGGCCTCGCAGGAGCAGAGCGCGGGTATCGAGCAGGTCAGCCAGACCGTGATCCAGATGGATGGCACCACCCAGCAGAACGCCGCGCTGGTGGAGGAAGCCAGTGCCGCCGCACGCAGCCTGGAACAACAGGCGAACCGGTTGATCGATGCGGTGGATGTGTTCGATCTGTCGACCACGGCGGCAGCGAAGGACGCGTTGGCGCGTGCGGCCTGAGTGATCCGGTTGCCGGCCAGCGGGCGGTACCACCCGTGCGATGTGCCGGCCGCTGGCCGGCAGCGTCCGCCGCCACATGGGTAGCGCCCGACCGTTGGTCGGGCGACGGCAGGATCAGTGCGGACCAACGGTCCGCACCCACCAGAGCAGCCGCGCCCACCCGCGCATGCGGTAGTGCCGGCCGCTGGCCGGCAGCGTCCGCCCCAGTATGGGTAGCGCCCGACCGTTGGGCGGGCGACGGCAGGATCAGTGCGGACCAACGGTCCGCACCCACCAGAGCAGCCGCGCCCACCGGCGCCTGCGGTAGTGCCGGCCGCTGGCCGGCAACCTCAGCGCACGTAGTCGCTCTGCGCCATCGCGTCGGCCAGGTAATCCACGAACGAGCTGATCCGCGACGATACGGCGGTGTTGCGGTAGTACACCGCATGGATCGGCTGGTACACATCCAGCGTCTGCGCCGCCAGCACCTGCACCAGGGTGCCGGCGCTGCGGTCGCGATCGGTGACGAAGTCGGACAGGCAGGTGATGCCCACGCCCTCCACCGCCAGCCGGCGCAACGTCTCGCCACTGGACACGGCGATATCCGGCCGCACCAGCAGCAGCCCATCCGACTCTCCGGGCAGCGGCCAACGGTTGAGTGATTCCGGCTCGTTGAAGCTGAGCAGCGTGTGCTGGCCCAGCGCGGCGACGCTGGCCGGTTCGCCGTGCCTGGCCAGGTAGTCCGGGCTGGCCACCAGCCGCAGCTGGCAGCGGCCCAGCAGCCGCGCATGCAGGGTGGAGTCGGCCAGCGGGCCGATCCGGATCGCCAGATCGGTGCGCCGTTCGAGCAGGTCGATGTAGCGGTCGGAACTGTTCAACTCCAGCTGCACTTCCGGGTAACGCGCGCGATAGCCGGCCACCAGCGGCGCGACCACGTGCAGCACGAACGGCATCGCCGCATCCACGCGCAGGCGCCCCGCCGGGCGTTCGCGGCGCGCCGCCATCTGTTCCTCGGCCGATTCCACCGCATCGATGATCGCGCGCGCATGGCGCAGGAACGCCTCGCCCTCGGCAGTCAGGTGCAGGCGGCGGGTGGTGCGGGTCAGCAGGGTGATCCCCAGCTTGTCCTCCAGCCGCCCCAGCGCGCGGCTCACACCCGAGGGCGTCTGCCCCAGCTGCTCGGCGGCAGCACTGATCGAACCGCTGTCGATCACCGAAAGGAACGCCTGCATTTCATCGAGAGTGGTCTTCATGTCCCTATTATTGACTGCACGGCAATAGTGATTGGCGTGAAGACCGGTTTTTCGGCAAAGGTCGGCGGCGCAGACTGCGCAGCCTCTTCCTCCTGCTGGACCCTGTCATGATCCGTGGCATTCCCCTCGCCCTGCTGGCGTTGACCCTCGGTGCCTTTGCCATCGGCACCACCGAATTCGTCATCGTCGGCCTGATCCCGACCATCGCCGGCGACCTGCAGGTCAGCCTGCCCTCGGCCGGCCTGCTGGTCTCGCTGTACGCGCTGGGTGTGGCCATCGGTGCGCCGGTGCTGACCGCGCTGACCGGACGCGTACCGCGCAAGCAACTGCTGGTGGCGCTGATGGTGTTGTTCACGCTCGGCAATGTCGTCGCCTGGATGGCACCCGGGTATACCTCGCTGATCATCGCCCGCATCCTCACCGGCCTGGCGCACGGCGTGTTCTTCTCGATCGGCGCGATCATCGCCACCGCCGTGGTGCCGAAGGAGAAGGCGGCCAGCGCGATCGCCATCATGTTCACCGGCCTGACCGTGGCGCTGGTGACCGGCGTGCCGCTGGGTACCTTCATCGGCCAGCATCTGGGCTGGCGCGCGACCTTCCTGGCGGTGGCCGGCCTCGGCGTGGTCGCCCTGATCGGCGCGCTGCTGTTCGTACCGCGCAACCTGCCGCAGAGTGCGCCGGCGAGCCTCCGCCAGCAGCTTGCCGTGCTCGGCCAGCCACGCCTGCTGCTGGTCTATGCGATGACCGCGCTGGGCTACGGTGGCACCTTCCTGGCCTTCACCTATCTGGCGCCGATCCTGCAGGATGTCACCGGCCTGCCGGCCAACGCCGTGAGCCTGGTGCTGCTGGTGTACGGCGTGTCGGTGGCGATCGGCAACCTGTGGGGCGGGCGCATGGCCGACCGCTTGGGTCCGGTGCCCGCGCTGAAGCGCATCTTCGGACTGCTGGCATTGGTGCTGTTCGTGCTCACGTTCACGGCCTACAACACCTGGTTGATGCTGCTGACGGTGCTGGCGCTGGGTGCGGTGGCATTCGGCAACGTGCCCGGCCTGCAGGTCTACGTGGTCAAGCAGGCGCAGCGCTATGCACCGCAGGCCACCGACGTGGCATCGGGCCTGAACATTGCCGCGTTCAACGTCGGCATCGCCATGGGCGCCTCGCTGGGTGGCCTGGTGGTGGAGCACATCGGCCTGATGCATACCCCATGGCTGGGCGCGCTGGTGGTCGTACTGGCCTACGCGCTGACCGTGCTCAGTGGCCGCCTCGACCGCCGCGATGGCGTCGACCACCGCGCCGACGGCATTGCCGCCACCGCGCATTGATCCATGCAATGCACCGTTGCCGGCATGCATACGGTGCCTGTCCTACCCTCTTCCCTCTGCTACTCCCTTCCCCCCGTTGGAGCTTCCCATGACTGTCCCCGCTTTCGGTCTCGGCACCTTCCGCCTCAAAGACCAGACCGTGATCGACTCGGTGCGCAATGCGCTGGAGGTCGGCTACCGCGCCATCGATACCGCGCAGATCTACGGCAATGAAGCCGAAGTCGGCCAGGCCATCGCCGAGTCGGGCGTGCCGCGTGATGATCTGTACTTGACCACCAAGGTGTGGATCACCGAGTTCAAGCGCGATGCGCTGCTGGCCAGCCTGCGTACCAGCCTCGAGAAACTGCGCACCGACCGCGTCGACCTGGCGCTGATCCACTGGCCGTCACCGAATGACAAGGTCGACGTGCCGATGGAGGAATACCTGCCGGCACTGGCCGAGGCCAAGGCGCAGGGGCTGACCCGCGAGATCGGCATCTCCAACTTCACCATCGCGCAGACCCGCAAGGCGATCGAGATCCTCGGCGCCGAAGCCATCGCCACCAACCAGATCGAGATCCACCCGTACCTGCAGAACCGCCTGCTGGTGAAGTTCCTGCAGGACAACGGCATCCACATCACCGCCTACATGAGCCTGGCCTATGGCGAAGTGCTGAAGGACCCGGTGATCCAGGCCATTGCCGGCCGCCACCAGGCCACCCCGGCGCAGGTTGCGCTGGCGTGGGCGCTGCAGCAGGGCTTCTCGGTCATTCCGTCGTCGACCAAGCGCGAAAACCTGGCAGCCAACCTGGAAGCAGCGGCCGTACGCCTGACCGACGAAGACATGGCGCAGATCGCCAAGCTGGATCGCGGCCATCGCCTCGCGAATCCGGAAGGTATTGCCCCGGCCTGGGATTGAACCCAACCGCGATTACGGATCGGAATCGTAGGTGCCGACCTTGGTCGGCACTGGCCTCTGGTCAGTCGATGACACATCGTGCCGACCAAGGTCGGCACCTACCAAAGGCAGAGCTATCCCTCGCCTTGCAGCAACCACCCACGCATGGCCGCACTGACCTCGTCCGGCTTTTCCATCGGTGCCAGGTGCCCGCAATCGGGCACCACCACCAGCTGCGAGTGCGGCACCAGGGCGTGCATCTCCTCGCTTACCGCCAGCGGCGTGATGCGGTCGTTCGCACCGCAGACGATCAGCAGCGGATCGCGGTAGCCGGCCAGCACGTCATGGCCGTCGCGGCGCTCCAGCGCGCTCTGGCGCAGGAACACTTCGGCGCCCAACCGCGCGGTCATGTCGCGCACACGCTGCACCAGCACGTAGTCATCCAGCCGAGAAGCATCGATGTAGCTGCGCATCAGCACGTCACCGAAGCCGTGGAATTTTCCCGGCAAGCGCACGCTGGCACGTTGGCTGCGGCGCTGCTCGGCACGTTCCGGCGAATCGGCATGGATCGAGGTATCGATCAGCGCCAGCTGCAGCACACGTTCCGGCGCGATGCGCAGGATCTGCTGGGCGACGAAACCGCCCAGCGAGAAACCGGCCAGCGCAAAGCGCTCCGGCGCCTGCGCCAGCACGTCCTCGGCTACGCCCTGCAGGGTTTCGCCGCGGGTCTGGTCGCCCACCGTGCATTCGGCGATGTCGGCCAGGTCAGCCAGCTGTGCGCGCCACAGCTCGGCATCGTTGAGCAGGCCGGGCAGCAGCAACAGGGGGATACGGTCGGTCATGGGGGTATTGTCGCGCCGGTGCGGTGGCGGCGCCATGCCAGCGACCGCGCATGACATCAAGATGGCTGGCGGCCTCATGCAGAAACAGAATCCGAGGCCGGCGGTAGAGGGCACGGGCCAGAATCACGCGCTGTTTCTGACCGCCTGAAAGCGAGTTACCCATGTCTCCGATAAGACCGTGATAAGCCATCGGCAGCCCCGCGATATCGTCGTGCACGGCTGCCATCCGAGCAGTTTCCTCGATGCGCTGTTCATCGAAGCCGCTATCGAAGCCGCTGATGTTGTCGGCAATGCTTCCGGCAAACAACTGGTCATCCGGGATCGCATCAAGCTCGCTGACCCGGGCGAAAAGCCGCATCGAATCAATCTCGTGCAGCGCCAACTACATGCGCGAATCGCTCAATGCGCATCACTGCTGCAGCAGGCGGGTCCATCTCGTAAAGGAAAATCTCGCGCCGGGTCTGCTTGCACTTGCCCAGACCCTGCGTATCGCCAAATGTCAGCTGCATGGATGGCTTCTCAACGTGTGCCTCTATTGTCTCTCAGGCTGCCGGCCAGCGGACGGTACTACCGAAATAGTTGTTCAGAACGTCCGTAGATGCAGGCCATGAGGACGACAAATCTCGCACAGCTATCAGTCATCGATGGACTAGAAACAAACCAATCTATAGATACAGAGCGCTAGTCATCCCTCTCGATCTGCACATCTACCTTATCCCGAAAAATAACTGAAATGAAAGACAAGAGCAGAGCTGGAAGTGCCAAAAGCAGTACGAACGACAAAGGCGCACCGAACGACCATAGAGCGGCAGAAAATACGGCAGCCGAAATCCCAAGCAGCAGGAACGAGCACTTAATTTTCCCTATTAACAGGTAACTTGCCGTCGAACACAGCAGCGAAAATGCGGAAACAAAAACTCCGACCTCCTGAGGAACCTGCAAAGGCTCAGCACCCCGAAGAGCCGCCACCAGCATCAGCGCTGAGGCAGACGCCATTGCTACCAGGGAAATAAAATACAACCTGCCATGCCGCCCATCAAATCCATCAGTAATCTTCATATCGACCCTCAAATGATCGCAGGGCGAAAGCGCCGCGATCCAGCTAATGATTTATCAGAGCTAGGGATGTTCTGACCAGCTCCCTGCGAACTGTGCAGCAGTGCCCGCCACGGATTTCGGCGTTGGGGGACATTATTAGGTCGCATAGTGGAATACATCATACGACTGACATTTGGGGATGCGCAGGGCCTGGGCAAGCCCAAGCAGACCCGGCGCGAGATTCTCCTTTACGAGATGCACCCACCTGCTGCAGCAGTGAAATGCATTTGAGCGATCCGGGCGTGTAGCAAGCGCTGCACGAGATTGATTCGATGCGGCTGTTCGACCGGCTCATCAGTCGTTCTCAGGTCAAGATACCCTGCATGACTCGCGCGGACTCCATGCCAAGCGTCGAGAAGGGTCATGACGATTGCTCTGGTCCATCAGCTGCCGCATTGAAACCAGTACGGACTTGGCGTCCTTGCGGGAATCAGCCGCAGGAGCAGCTCAAGCGGCATCCTTGCAAAGTGATCATTTCGACGCGTGCTCTTCCCGAATCCGCTCGCGCCTGACGTCGGCACGCCTGGCTATCACAATGACAACCGCTCCTATGAACAAGAACGGCAAGATCCGACCGCCTGCAGTTGCGGCCACCATAGCTAGGCAGCACACGCAGCTGGCGAAGGTCTTTTCGCTGATACCTTGGATCCTCACAGATTTCCTCATGCCTGCAACATCGGGAAACATCTTCTTTCAGTAAGGTCACGAAGGGTCGCTGCCACGCAGTGGCGCAATGGTAGCGTTGCTTCTTCGCTGAGTTGAAGAGCGAAATGCGTCAATAGCCGCTTCTTTCCTTCTGGTGATTCAGTCACTCCTACGCAAGAGACACAGCTGGCACCCGGTACGCCGACATGAGGGGACCATTCGGACGTCACTGGCGCAGGGTACAAGCCATCGTTGTAGTCTGTATTCAATCGTCAGAACGACTGACAGCAGCGCAATCATCAGCATGAGCTTGCTTTACGACGCCACCGATGTGATGACCGGGCTGACCGAGGTGCTGTGCTATGGCACGGCGGTGGTGGTGGAGCCCCTCCGCTAACCTGGCCGTAGAGTCGAGCTTGCTCGACTGCTTCCCGATGACGACAGTCGAGCAAGCTCGACTCTACAAGTCCGGTGCCGGCACCTCGACCTGCTGCACCGGCAGGGTCACCATCATCACCGTCGGGTCATCCGGATCCAGCCTGGTCTTGAAGCCCAGGCTCTGGCACATCGCCAGCATGGTGCTGTTCTCGCGCAGCACCTGGCCTTCGACCACGTCCAGGCCCAGCCACTTGGCGTACTCGATCATGATCGCCATCAACCGCCAGCCGATGCCGTGGCCCTTCAGGTCCGAACGGATCAGGATGCCGTACTCGCCACGGTGGTAATCGGCATCGGCGTGCAGGCGTACCGCGCCCAGCATTTCGCCGCTGCGCGGTTCGATCGCCACCAGCGCGATCGAGCGTGCGTAATCGAGCTGGGTCAGGCGCGCGATGAACTCGTGGCTGAAGTGCTTCACGGACTGGAAGAAACGCAGGCGCAGATCCTCGTCACTGACGCGGGCGAAGAACGCACGGAACAGTGCGTCGTCCTCCGGCCGCACCGGGCGCACGAAGGCACGGCCGCCATCGGACAGCTCGATGGTGCGCTCCCACTCCTTCGGGTACGGGAACACCGAGAAACGCGGATGGCCGCGGCCCTTGTGCAGGATGCGCGACGGCGCCACCGCTACGCGGGCATCGAGGGCGAGGATGCCCTTGCCGTCGACCAGCAGCGGGTTGATGTCCAGCGTGCGCACCTCGGGGATATCGGCAGCCAGTTGTGCCAGCTTCACCAGCGCCAGCGCCAGTGCGCGCTCGTCAGCCGCCGGCACGTCACCGTAAGCCTTGAGGATGCGCGAGGCGCGGGTCTGGCCGATCAGCTCGTGGGCCAGGCGCAGGTCCAGCGGCGGCAGCGCCAGCGCCTTGTCATTGATCACTTCGACGGCAGTGCCGCCGCGACCGACCACGATCACCGGACCGAACGTCGCGTCATCGGCGATGCCGACGATCAGTTCGCGCGCCTTCGGGCGGACGATGGTCGGCTGTACCAGCAGGCCATCGATGCGTGCATCCGGCCGCAGCTGGCGTGCGCGCGACAGGATCGCGTTGGCCGCGCTCTGCACCGCCGGCAGCGTGGACAGGTTCAGGCGCACGCCATCCACTTCCGACTTGTGCGGAATGTCCGGCGAGAGAATCTTCAGTGCGACCGTGGCACCGCGCTCCAGCAGCGGCTGCGCCAGGTCCATCGCCTCGTGCGCATCGCGCGCATGCATCACCGGCGCGGACGGAATGCCATAGGCCTTGAGCAGTTCATGCGTGGCCAGCGGGTCCAGCCACTGCTGGCCGTTGGCCAGGGCGGCATCGACCAGTGCGCGCGCGGCGGCCGTGTCGACACTGAAATCCTGCGGCAGGCTGGGCGGCGTTTCCATCAACGCGTTCTGCGCTTCGCGGTAGCGCACCAGATGCTGGAAGCCACGTACGGCTTCGGCCTCGGTCGGGTAGGTCGGGACGCGTGCCGCGTTGAGCGTGGCCGTGGCCTGGTCGTCGTTGCCCAGCCACACCGCGAATACCGGCTTGTCGCGGTGATGGCGCGGGCGCAGGCCGAGCGTGCGGGTGAGCGCCTGCGCCGCGTCCGCCGATGACGTGAATGCGGTCGGTACGTTGACGACCATCACCGCATCATTCTCGTTGTCGGCCAGCAGCGCTTCGATGGCCGCGGCATAGCGGTCACCATCGGCATCGACCACGATGTCCACCGGATTGCTGCGCGACCAGCCCTGCGGCAGCACCGCGTCGAGTTTCTCGATGGTGCTGTCGGACAGGTTGGCCAGCGTGCCACGCAATGCGATCAGCTGGTCCACCGCAAGGCGCCCCACGCCACCACCGTTGCTGAGGATGGCCAGGCGGCGACCGGGGAACGTCCCCAACCGACCCAGCGATTCGGCGGCAGTGAACAGCTCGTCCAGCGCCCCCACGCGCAGCAGGCCGGCGCGGTTGAAGGCAGCACCGTACACATCATCGGCGCGGGCCAGGGCCTGCACATGGGTATCGCGGCTGCCCGGCTGCACGCGCTCGGCACGGCCGGACTTCACCACCACCACCGGCTTGGCACGCGCGGCGGCACGCGCGGCCGACATGAACTTGCGCGCATCCTTGATCTGCTCGACGTAGAGCAGGATGGCGCGGGTACGGTAGTCGGTGGCGAAGTAATCGAGCAGGTCGCCGAAGTCGACGTCCATCGTGTCGCCCAGCGAGACCACGGCGGAGAAGCCGACCGAGCGCGCCACACCCCATTCCACCAGCGCCGCCGCAATCGCCGAGGATTCGGAGATCAGCGCGAGGTCACCGGCCTGCGGGAAGTGCGCGGCGATGCTGGCATTGAGCCGCGCATGCGGTGCGATCACACCCAGGCAGTGCGGGCCCAGGATGCGCAGGCCATGCTTGCGCGCCACCGTTTCCACCTGTTCCGACAACGAGCCCGGGCCTTCGCCCAGGTGCGCGGTGAGGATGATCGCGGCCTGCACGCCGCGTTCGGCGGCGGTACGCACTACCTGCGGCACGATCGCCGCCGGTGCGGTGATGACGACCAGGTCCGGTACCCAGTCCAGATCCTTCAACCGCTTGATCGTGCGGATGCCATCGATCTCGGCATGCCGCGGGTTGATCCAGGCCACCTTGCCGGGGAAGCCAGTGCCACGCAGGTTGCGCATCACCGCGCGCCCGGCCGAACGCTCACGTGGACTGCCGCCGATCACCGCGACCGACTGCGGACGGAACACGGACTGCAGGTGGTAGGTACTCATGCGCCTACGGTACCCAAAAAAGGGGACGGAGGGGATTAAGTCGTTTGTGCCTCATGTGCCTTGAACGACTTAATCCCCTCCGTCCCCTTTTTGTTCTGCATGCCGACCAAGGTCGGCACCTGCCGGAGCACGGTGGTTCCGGCCTACAGCAGCGTGCCGTGCAGGATCATCGCGGCGATGCTGAAGTAGATCACCAGGCCGGTCACGTCCACCAGGGTGGCCACGAACGGGGCCGAAGCGCTGGCCGGGTCGAAGCCGAGCCGTTTCAGGATGAAGGGCAGCATCGAACCGGACAGCGAACCGAAGGTGACGATGCCGACCAATGCCGCGCCGATGGTGATCGCCAGCAGGATCCAGTGTTCGCCGTAGTCGTGCAGGCCGCCCAGCTGCCAGATCACGATGCGCACGATGGCCAGGCAGCCAAGGATCGCGCCCAGCACCATGCCGGTGGGCACTTCGCGCAGGGCCACCTTCCACCAGTCACGCAGGCGCAGTTCGCGCAGTGCCAGGCTGCGGATCAGCAGCGAGGTAGCCTGCGAGCCGGAGTTGCCGCCCGAACTCATGATCAGCGGAATGAACAGGGTCAGTACCACCGCGCGTGCCAATTCGTCCTCGTAGTGCTGCATCGCGCTGGCAGTCAGCATCTCACCCAGGAACAGCACGCTCAACCAACCGGCGCGCTTGCGCAGCATCTCGAAGAAGCCGATCTGCATGTACGGCTTGTCCAGTGCCTCCATGCCGCCGAACTTGTGCGCGTCTTCGGTGGACTCCTCGATCAGCGCATCGAGCACGTCGTCGACGGTGACGATGCCAAGCATCTGCTGCTGCGCGTCGACCACCGGGATCGCCAGCAGGTCGTGGCGGCGGATCAGCCGTGCCACTTCTTCCTGGTCCATCAGCGCATCCACGGTCACCGGCGGATTGACCTGGGCCACATCCAGGATCGATTCCTCGGGCAGGCCGGTGATCAGCCGGCGCATGGTCACTACCTGCTGCAGCTGCTGGCTGGCTGGGTCCAGCACGTAGATCGCGTACACCGTCTCGCGGGTGCGCTCGACCTGGCGGATGTGCTGCAGGGTCTGCGCCACCGTCCAGCTGGCAGGCACCGCCACGTACTCGGTGGTCATCAGCGCACCGGCAGTGTTCGGTGGGTAGCTGAGCAGCTTCTGGATGGCCTGGCGGGCGTCGGTGCCCAGCAGCGGGATCAGCCGCGCGCGTTCTTCCTCATCCAGCTCGTGGACGATGTCGGTGGCGCGGTCATCGGCCATCAGGCCCAGCAGCGCCGCAGCCCGCGCCGGCGGCAGCGCGGCCACCAGTTCGCCACTGCGGTGCAGCTCCGGCGCTTCGAGCATCTTCACTGCACGCGGCAACGGCAGCGCCGCCAGCGTTTCCGCGGCGCGGGTCAGTTCCAGCGTATTGAGGAATTCCACCGCGTCGGCGGTGTTGTAGTTCGCCAGCGGTGCGGCCAGTGCGGCGGCATCGGCCACCGGGCGCAGCAATTGCTTCTGGTTCATCGGTTTTGCCTTGTGGGGGTGCGACCTCGCGCAACGCCAACGCAGGCAAACCGTCCCGATGTCAGGCGGTGGCCATCGCTGGCGTCGAACGAGGTCGACTTCTACTGTCGCTGGACATGGGTTGGGGACTCCGGGATGCGTGTGCTGGCGGACGCGCCGCCAGCGGCGGGCAGTCTGGACCCGTGGGCCATTGCAGGTCAACCCGGCAGCCTTGCGCAGGGCGCCTGCCCGGCAGGTTGTTCTCGTGCATACACAGGTCGGCGCGCATAATGACGCGGTGGCACTCGCCTCCCCTTCCCCCACCCGAACGGACGCACCGCGGGCTTCTCCGATGACCAGGTATTCCCATGCATAGCGGTGGTCTGGAACTGGCCCTGGTGCTGCTGCTGGCGGCGGTCATCGCCGTGCCGGTGTTCAAGAAGTTCGGCTTCGGCGCGGTGCTGGGCTATCTGGCGGCCGGTGTGGTGCTGGGCCCGGACGGGCTGGGCTTTGTGCAGGACGCCGACCGCATCCTCGGCGCCGCCGAGATCGGCGTGGTGATGCTGCTGTTCGTGATCGGTCTGGAACTGTCGCCGGCCCGCCTGAAGGTGATGCGGCGCTCGGTGTTTGGTGCCGGTGCGGCACAGGTGGCGCTGTCCGGGCTGGTGCTGGGTGGCCTGCTGCTGCTCGACCATTTCCAATGGAAGAGCGCACTGGTGGTGGGCGTGGCACTGGCGCTGTCGTCCACCGCGGTCGGCCTGCAGCTGCTGTCAGAACACAAGGCGATCAACAGCGACCATGGCCGGCTCGGGTTCGCCATCCTGCTGTTCCAGGACCTGATCGCGATTCCGCTGCTGGCGGCCATCCCGCTGCTGGGCGGGGTAAAGAACGAGACCCTGCGCTGGGAAGACGCCGCCGTGGCCCTCGGCGCGCTGGCGGTGGTGATCCTGTGCGGGCGACCGGTGCTGCGCAAGGTGTTCGGCATCATCGCGCGTACCCGCAGCCCGGAAGTATTCACCGCGACCGCACTGCTGGTGGTGCTGGGCACCGCCTGGTTCATGCAGGAGGCCGGCCTCAGCCCCAGCCTGGGCGCGTTCCTGGCCGGCGTGCTGCTGTCCGATTCGGAGTTCCGGCACGAACTGGAAGCGCAGATCGAGCCGTTCAAGGGGCTGCTGCTGGGCCTGTTCTTCATTGCGGTGGGCATGGGCATCGACCTCGACCGCATCGCTGCCGAGCCGTGGCTGATCGCCGCCGGCGTGGCGATCCTGCTGGTGGTCAAATTCAGCCTGCTGTACGTGATCGGGCGCATCGCAAAGCTCAGTTCACGGCACTCGCTGCTACTGGGCAGCGTGCTGTGGCTGGGCGGCGAGTTCGCCTTCGTGGTGTTCAACGAAGCGCAGCGCGCGCACCTGCTGGGCAACGCCAACCATGACCGCCTGGTGGCGATCGTCGGCCTGTCGATGGCGATCACGCCACTGCTGATGATCGCGCTGCTCAAGCTGCTCGGCCAGGAGAAGGCAACGCCGCGCGAGGCAGCCGAGGCCGACAAGGTGGCGCCGGACAACCGGCCGAAGGTGCTGATTGCCGGCATGGGCCGCTTCGGCCAGGTCATCGCGCGCCTGCTGACCGCGCAGAAGGTGCCCTTCGTGGCACTGGAAGCGAACCCCGATACCGTGGCCGACCTGCGCCGCTTCGGCAACCAGCTGTACTACGGCGACCCGACCCGGCCGGAGATGCTGCGCGCGGCCGGCGGCGAGCACATCGATGTGTTCGTGATCACCGTGGACGACCCGGAGACCAACCTGCGTGCAGTGCGCATGGTGCGCCGGCTGTACCCGGACGCGAAGGTGCTGGCACGTGCACGCAACCGCCAGCATGCGTGGCGCCTGATGGACATGTCGGCCGAGCCGTTCCGCGAAGTGTTCGGCACCAGCCTGGAAATGAGCGGGCGCGTGCTGACTGCATTGGGTGTTGCACCTGAAGTGGCCGAACGCCACGTGCAGCGCTTCCGTGAGCACGACGAGCAGCTGCTGCGCGACCAGTACCTGGTGTACGACGACGAGGCTGCAGTGATCCAGACCTCGCGCGATGCACGCAACGACCTGATGCACCTGTTCGAGGCCGACGCGGAAAGCGACGGCAAGTAGGCGTGCCGACCAACGGTCGGCACCCACCACAGATTGCGGTAGTGCCGGCCGCTGGCCGGCAGCCTCGGGATCCCGGAGGTTTCATGAGGTTGCCGGCCAGCGGCCGGCACTACCCACTGCGGATTCCGGCAGTAGATCCACGCCATGCGTGGATGCTTTGGATTCCGGACACGATCATCCACGCATGGCGTGGATCTACTGGGTCCCGATCAGCCGTTGTCGCGCAGGAACCGCGCCATCGACGAAACGCCCGGCACGCGCGGTTCGAACTCGCCGGCCACGTCGATGAAGCCGCGCATCACCGCGATCTCGCGCGGGCTGCGGTTGAGGCTGTCGCGCACTTCCGGGTCGGCACCGGCGCGCAGCAGGCGCTGCACCAGCAACGGCAGGCCATGCAGCGCCGCCAGGTGCAGTGGACCGAAGCCGCGCGGATCACGCACCTCAAGGCTCACGTCTTCGTCCAGCAGGCGTTCCACCGCGGCCATCACTACCTGTTCGTCGCAGGCGGTACCCGGCTCGGCACGCGCACCCAGCAGCAGCAGCAGCGGCGTGACCGAACCGGCGGCGGCCTGGTCCGGTTCGGCACCGGCCAGCAGCAGGGTGTCGAGCAGGGCCAGCAGGCGCGAGCGGTCGCGGGCACTGAAACCGTACAGCGCGGCACAGTGCAGCGGGCCCAGCTGCTGCGCGTCACCGGCATGCACGTCGGCACCGGCGGTGAGCAGGCGCGCGACGATGTCCGGCAGGCCCAGCGCCGAGGCCAGCATCAGCACGGTCACGCCGCCCGGCAGGCGGTGTTCCAGCTTGGCACCGGCGTCGAGCAGGGCCGAAACGATGTCCACCTGGCGCATGCTGACCGCCGCCGACAGCGGCGTCGCGCCACTGGCAGCGGCGTGCTGCGGATCGGCGCCGCGTGCCAGCAGCAGGTCGGTTACTGCCAGATGGCCACCACCGGCCGCACGCAGCAGCGCGGTGCAGCCCTGTGCGTCGACTGCGTCGACGGCAAATCCCAGATCGATCAGGCGGCGCACCGCATCGACGTCACCGGCCATCGCAGCGGCCGGCAGATCGGCCTCGCGCAGGGTGCGGCGCGGCAACGGCCACACCCGCCAGTCGAGCCAGTCGGCCAGGTCACGGCGACCGATCGACAGCGCCACGCCCAGCGGCGTCTGGCCGTCGGCGGCACGTGCTTCCGGCGAGGCACCGTGCTGCACCAGCAGCTTCAGCGCGCCTTCGCGGGCCAATGCGGTGGCCAGATGCAATGCGGTCATGCCATGGCTGTCGCGCGCTTCACGATCGACACCGGCCTTGAGCAGGGCCTGCTGCAGGCGCAGCCAGCCCAGGCGCACTGCCAGCGACAACGGCGGGTCACCCGCCGGCGAGGCCGCGAACGGATCGGCACCACGTTCCAGCAGTTCCAGCGCCAGCTGCTCCAGGCCGCGGGCGGCCTGATCGTGCTGTGCGCAGGCGGCAAGGAAGCGCGCCAGGCCACCGCGTCCGGCCGGTGACAGGCCACGCTGCAGCATCACCTGCAGCGCAGGCACTGCATCGATGCCGCGCGACAGCAGCGCGAACATCGGCGTGTCGGAGCAGGCGTCACGCACGTAGGGATCGGCGCCGTGGCCCAGCAGCCAGTCGACCGCACGCGGCTCCAGTGCCAGTTCCGGATCGAGCAGCAGGCCACCCAGTTCTTCCGGTTGGCACAGCTTGGCCAGCGCGGCCATGCCATCGGTGTTGCCGAAGCCCAGCGCTTCGCGCAGCAGGGTCAGCGGCGGACGGTCCGGCAGCAGGCCACTGGCGCTGGCGGCTTCGCCGCGCTCGGCCAGGCCATCACTGACGGCGGCCGGCAACGGATAGGACGGGTCCAGCAGGGCCACAATCGCCCAGCGACCGGCTTCGGCGGCGTAGTCCACCGCACGGCGGCCAACCGGATCGGTGGCATCGGCGGCGATGCCCAGCTCGACCAGGCGCTTGATCAGCAATGGCGAGACATCCTCGGCCATCGCCGCCAGCTGCACCGCATTGCGGCCTTCGCCGTCCACCGCAACCAGATCCGGCTTGTGCGGCAGCAGATGCTCGACCACGGCAGCGCGACCGGCACGGGCCGCTTCCAGCCACGGCGTACGGCCCAGCGCATCGCGCGCTTCCAGATTGGCACCGGCACCCAGCAGCACGCCGATGATCTCGACGTGGCCAGCCAGTGCGGCCTCATGCAGCGCGCTGCGGCGCTGGCGATCACGCGCGTCAGCCCGCGCCTTGTGCTTGAGCAGCAGCTGCACGCCGGCCGGATCGTCGTCTTCGGTGGCGGCCGCGGCCAGCAACACCGGGGTGCCTTCGGCCGGTTCGCTGCGCGCACCGCGTTCGAGCAGGAAGCGGGCCAGGCGCCAGTTGCCGACCTGGCAGGCCACGGCCAGCGGCGACCAGCCCTCGTTGTTCAGCGCGTCGACTTCGGCGGCGGCATCGCGCAGCAGCGCGGCCACGCCCGGGTCGGAACTGCGCGCCGCATGGTGCAGCGGGGTGTTGCCATCGCTGTCGATGGCACGCGAATCGGCACCGTTGGCGAGCAGGGTCATCACCGCTTCGGGGCGGCCGTGCCAGCTGTCGCGGGTGGCGGCCAGCAGCGGGGTCATGCCCCGGTGCGGCGCATTCACATCGACGCCGCGGGCGATCAGTTCGCGCAGCAGGCGCAGGTCCGGCAGCACCGCCGCCAGCACCGCCAGGCTGCGCTGGTCGCGCCAGTTCGGGTCCGGTAGCGCGTACGGATCGGCACCGGCCTGCAGCAGCTGCAGGCCCCGGTCGATGCGGCCATGGCGGGCGGCTTCATACAGGGCCGGGGTCAGCTCCTGCGGCGCCATCGCCTCCAGCGGCGCGGTTTCGGCCGCAGCGGCGAACATCGGTTCGTGCTCGTTGCCGGCGCTGGCCAACGGGCTCGCGCGCAGCGACACCAAGGGTGCCGGCGCCACCCGCTGCAGCAGCAGGTGCAGCACGGGAGACAGCAGCACCACCGCCAGCGCGGCGGGCCAGCGCGCGCCTTCCGGCAACAGGCCCGGCCAGGCCGGCAGCACCACCAGCGCGGCCAGCGCGATCACCAGCGCGGCGACACCGAGACCGCGCCAGGCGGTCAGGTCGCGTCCGGCCAGCGCCTGCCAATGCTGGGCGAGATTGCCATCCAGGCGTTCGACATCGTTCCACAGCGGCCAGGTGCGCCAGGCCGCCAGCAGGCCGGCACTGACCAGCACGCTCAGGCCCAGCACCGCGGCCAGGCTGCCGCTGTCACGCAGCGCCGCCAGCGGCCAGGCCAGCAGCAGCGCCAGCAACAGCGGCGCTGCCGTCCACAACGCCAGCAGCGCCGGCAGGTCCTGGCGCGCGACGATCTTCAGCGGCAGCAGCGCGCGGCTGCGACGCCACCACGACACACCCAGCGCGAACGCCGGCTGCGCCAGTGCCGCAAGGATGGCGCCTGGAACGCCGCCCACAGCGGCGCCAAGCGCCAGCACGGCGCCTACGGCGAAGGCGATCGACAGGGCGCGCGGACGGGACGTGTCAGTCATAGTGGCGCGGCATCAGGCTGGCCACCGATGGCGGCACCTGCAGGTAGAACCCGCGCTCGCTCATTTCGCTGCGGACCTTGTCCGGATCGGCCTGGGCCAGGCGGCGCTGGGCATCCAGGGCCACGTCCAGGACGAAGGCGAGCGTCCCCAGCGAGGTGAGCAGCGGCGCAGGCAGCGCGCTGAAATCATCGCGACGGGGAACGTAGACGTAGGTGTCCGGCTTGAGTTGGCTTTTATAGACGTAGGCGTGCATGTCCGCGGGACGATAACCCGGGAAGAGCCATGATTGTGTCGGAAAGCCGACACCGGGGAAAGCCGTCAGCCGACGATGGCGGCGTGATCGGCGGCGTTTCCCCGGCGGGATTCAGCAATGTGGCGGCGGCGTTCAGCCAACGCCGCCGCCACACGGGCGCTTACTTGACCTTGGCGTAGGTGCCCTTCAGCGCGACACCGGCGAGGATCGCACCGGCATAGCATTCGTAGTTGGTGCTGCTCTTGAACTCGTTCTTCTTGTAGTAGCTGACGATGTCGACCACGGCGTTGGCGCCGCGCGACTTGGCACCGTCCTGCAGCGCGCGCAGCGCCGACAGCGCGACCCAGCGGCAGGCCTCGGCATCGCTCTTGTTGGCGGCGTTGGTCTTCTTGTTGGTCACGTCTTCGCCCAGGCGCTGCTGCACGCTGACCGGCTGACCGGCCAGGTAGAAGCGGACGCTGCCGTCGATGCCGGCGTCCTTGGCAGCCTGCGAGCTGATCAGTTCCTGCAGGGACTGCTCCACGCGGGTATCGCGGGCGGAAGCGGTGGAGGCCAGGGCCAGCAGTGCGGTGGCCGTGGCGATCATCAGGGTGCGGCGCATCGGAACATCTCCTTGTCGAGGGTGCGGGTAGGTTGCGGGAACAGCGGCGGTGGGGCGGTGGATCACTCGCGCCAGCGGCGGAACACCAGCGAGGTGTTGATGCCACCGAAGGCGAAGTTGTTGCTCATCACGTACTCGGCCTGCAGTTCACGGCCCTGCCCGGTGATGAAGTCGAGCTGGCCGCAGCGTGGATCGACCTCGACCAGGTTCAGGGTGGGCGCGAACCAGCCGGCGCGCATCATCTCGATGCTCATCCAGGCCTCGAACGCACCACAGGCGCCCAGCATGTGGCCGACGTAGCTCTTCAGCGAGCTGATCGGCATGCGGCTGCCGAACACCTGCGCGGTGGCCTGGGTCTCGGCGATGTCACCGTGGTCGGTGGCGGTGCCGTGGGCGTTGACGTAGTCGATCTGCGCCGCGTCCAGCCCGGCATCCTCCAGCGCCAGGCGCATGGCCTGGGCCATGGTGTCGGCACTGGGCTGGGTGACGTGCTGGCCATCGCTGTTGGTGCCGTAGCCGACCACCTCGGCAAGGATGGTGGCGCCACGTGCCTGCGCGTGCTCCAGGTCTTCCAGGATCAGCGTACAGGCACCCTCGCCCAGCACCAGGCCATCGCGGCCGGCATCGAACGGGCGCGGCGTGGTCTGCGGCGCATCATTGCGCACGCTGGTGGCGAACAGGGTGTCGAACACTGCCGCGGCAGTGGCATCGAGCTGCTCGGCACCGCCAGCCACCATCACCGTCTGCTTGCCGCTGCGGATCGCTTCGTAGGCCGCGCCCACGCCCTGGCTGCCCGAGGTGCAGGCACTGGAGGTGGTGTAGACGCGCCCGGACAAACCAAAGAACACACCGATGTTGACCGGCGCGGTGTGGCTCATCATCTTCAGGTAGGTGGTGGCACTGATGCCGTCGGTGGTGAACTCGTTGAGCATGCGGCCGAATTCACCGGTGGCCTCGTGGCTGCCCGAGGACGAACCGTAGGCCACGCCGGTACGGCCACTGCGCAGCACCGGGTGCTCGTGCAGGCCAGCCTCGCGCAGTGCCACCTCGGTGGCGCGCACCGACATGATCGCGACCTTGCCCATCGAGCGGGTGGTCTTGCGGTTGTAGTTCGGCGGCAGCTCGAAGTCCTGCGCCGGCGCGGCCAGCTTGGTGTTCAGGCCGGCATAGACATCCCATTCGGGCATCGTGCGCACGGCATTGCGGCAGCTGCGCAGGTGCGCTTCGATGGTCGGCCAGTCGTGGCCGAGCGGACTGATGGCAGCGGCACCGGTGACCACCACGCGACGATCGGCAGCCATCAGAGCATGCCTCCGTTCACCGAGATCACCTGGCGGGTGATGTAGCCGGCCGGCTCGGACAGCAGGAACGCCACCGTGGCCGCCACTTCGTCGGGACGACCGACGCGGCCGGCGGGAATCAGCTTGAGCGCGTGTTCGATCACTTCATCGTTGAGCATTTCGGTCTCGATCAGGCCCGGGGCCACGCAGTTGACGGTGATCTGGCGGCTGGCCAGTTCCAGTGCCAGCGCCTTGGTGGCACCGATGATGCCGGCCTTGGCGGCACTGTAGTTGACCTGGCCGCGGTTGCCGGCCAGCCCGGACACCGACGACAGGGTGACGATGCGGCCCGGCTTGCGCCGCCGCACCATCGGCATGATCAGCGGATGCAGCACGTTGTAGAAGCCATCCAGGTTGGTGTGGATGACCTGGTCCCAATCCTCCGCCGACAGCGCCGGGAAGGCGCCATCACGGGCGATGCCGGCATTGCAGACCACGCCGTAGTACGCGCCGTGCGCGTCGACATCGGCCTCCAGCGCGGCGCGTGCGGCCTCGCGGTCGGCTACGTCGAACGCCAGCACGCGGGCCTGCTGGCCCATGGCCTGGATCTCGGCCACCACGGCCTGTGCCTCTTCCAGGCGGCTGCGGCAATGCACCACCACGTCGAAGCCATCGCGCGCGATGCGCAGCGCGATGGCCCGGCCGATGCCCCGGCTGGCGCCGGTCACCAGCACGCTTCGATTCCCTGTCATGCCTGTCCACTCTCCAGATAGGCCATCGCGTCGGCCGGTTCGAACACCGACACGTTGGCTGTCGCCCATTCGTCCTCGCCCGCCAGGATGCGGCAGGCGAACATCCCCAATCCATTGTCACCCAACAGCTCGCAGCGCGCCTGTACGCGCAGCCGCGAACCGCTGGGGAAGCTGCTGCGCGCGCTGCTGTAGCGGCGGCTGCCGAGCAGGAAGCCCAGCTGCGGCGGCTTGCCGGCCGCACGCGCGCGGCAGCCGGCCCAGGCCGCGATGGCCTGCGCCATGTATTCGATGCCGACCCACGCCGGCACTTCGCCGTTCTCCACGAACAGGCCGGATTCGGGCACCACCAGTTCAGCCTCGAGGGTGTCCTGGTCCCACTGCGTGATGCGCTCCAGCAGGCACATGTCCTGGCGGTGCGGCACCACGTCCTCGATCGCGTACAGCGTGTTCATCGACGCTCCAGTGCCAGCACGGCATTGCTGCCGCCGAAGGCGAACGAATTGCTCAGCACCCGCCGCGGCGCCTGCGCCAGGCAGGAGCCCGGCGCGACCAGCGGCAGCACCGGCAGTGCGGGGTCGGGCACGCCGTCCCACCAGTGCGGCGGCAGCTGCTGCTGTGGGTTCTCGGCCAGCAGGATCCAGCACAGCGCCGCCTCGATCGCGCCCGAGGCACCCAGCGTATGGCCGGTCAGCGGCTTGGTCGAACTGGCCGGCACGCCGTTGCCCAGCACCTGCGAGACCGCCAGGCTTTCCATCGCATCGTTGTGCCCGGTGGCGGTGCCATGCAGGTTCACGTAATCCACTTCGTCGGCGCCCCAGCCGGCGCGCAGCAGCGCCTGCTGCAGGGCGTCGATGGCCCCCATCCCCTGCGGATCGGGGGCGGACATGTGATGGGCATCGGCCGATTCGCCCCACCCGGCCAGGCACACCGGACCCGGCTCGCGGGTAAGCAGGAACAGCGCGGCGCCCTCGCCGATGTTGATGCCGGAGCGGTGCTGCGAGAACGGATTGCAGCGCAGGGCCGACACCGATTCCAACGCGCTGAAGCCGGCCACGGTGAAGCGGCACAGCGAATCGGCACCGCCGGCAATCACCGCATCGACGATGCCGGCGCGCAGCATGCGCGCGGCCGACATCAGCGCCTTGGCGCTGGACGAGCAGGCGGTGGACAGGGTCCATGCCGGCCCCTGTGCACCACTGCGCTGGCGCACGAACTGCGCGGCGGTGCCCATTTCCTGCTGGGCGTAATCGAAGCCCTGCGGCCACTGGCCCTGTTCGGCGTGGGTGCGCAGGGCCTGCTCGGATTCACCAATGCCCGAGGTGCTGGTGCCCAGCACCACCGCCACACGCTCGGCACCATGGCGGGCGATCGCGGCGGCCACCGCTGGTGCGATCTGCGCCAGTGCCACGTCCAGCAGGGCGTTGTTGCGCCCGCGCAGGGCCACCGGCAGGTCCTCCAGCGCCGGCAGCGGCGTGCGCACCTCTCCCAGCGCCAGGGTGCGCCCCGGCAGCAGGCTGTCGTTGTCGCTGAGCCCGCCCGGCACATCGGCGAACATCGCCGACGCGACCGCGGCGCGGCCATCGCCGAGCGCGCAGACCACGCCCAGGTCGTTCAGGTAGATCGGTGCACTCATCGGTCCTGCCCGGCCATGTCGATCGATTCGATGCGCAGCGCATAGCCTTCGGCGCGGTTGTCCAGCTGCACGCTGCCATCGTCCAGGCGCTGCAGCTGCAGCCACACCGTGCCGTCGCGCGACAGGCTGCGCTGCCGGCCGTCATCGCTGACCTGCCAACCTGCCGGCAACGCGGCGGCAATGGCCGCGGTCGGCCACAGCGCGAACTGCAGGTCATCCAGCACGCGCTCGGCACGCACCTGCGGCGGCAGCCACGGTGCGCGCTGCTGGGTCAGCTGCTGGCCGTCCCACTGCAGGCGCACGCCGGTCTGGCCCATCGCCTGCACCGCCAGCTGCACCTGCTGCGCATCGGCTTCCAGCAGAGCATCCAGATCGCGCTCATGCGTACCGAAACGGAAATGCAGCTGCTGCTGCAATGCCAGCGGCGCCGGCAGGCTGGCCGGCGACAGGCGCAGCGGCGGCAGTTCCACCAATGGCTTGGGCATGCGGCCGGCACAGGCGGCCAGCAGCAGGCACAGCAGCACGGCCGCGGTACGGGCGATCAGGCGCTGCACAGCTGCTCCAGCACGCGCATGCGGCGGCCGCTTTCGTCGGCCACATACGGGTTGTTGGTGTCCCAGGCGTAGCCGGCCAGGATGGAACTGATCATGTCGCGCACTTCGGGCTGCTGCTGCGGGTGGTAGATGATCTTCTGGAAGCCGCCCTCGTACCAGCTTTCAACGAAGCGGCGGAAGGTCTTCACGCCGGCACGCAGCGGGATCGAGAATTCAGCTTCCCAGTCGACGGTTTCGCCGGCATAGCGGCGCGCCAGGCATTCGCTGGCCAGCTGCGCGGACTTGAAGGCGATGGTGACGCCGGAGGAGAACACCGGGTCAAGGAACTCGCCGGCATTGCCCAGCAGGGCGTAGCCCGGGCCCCACAACGAGCTGACATTGGCCGAGTAACCGGTGATGCGGCGCACCGGCAGCACCGCCCATTCGGCGTTGGCCAGCAGCCGGGTCAGGTTCGGGTCCTCGCCAACGATGGCCTGCAGCTTCTGCAGGTCGTCGCCTTCGTAGCGTTCGAAGAACGACGGCTCGGCGACCACGCCCAGCGAGCAGCAGCCGTTGGAGAACGGGATCGTCCAGTACCAGACGTCGATGTGCTCGGGATGGGTGGTGATCAGGATCTTGTTGCGATCGAAGTCCGCTTCGGCCGGAATGTTGTCGCGCACGTGGCAGAAGATCGCGCCGCGCACCGGGAAGTTGGACGGCGATTCCAGCTGCAGCAGGCGCGGCAGCAGGCGTGCGAAACCGGATGCATCGAGGATGAAATCGGCTTCGATGCGGTACTCGCTGCCGTCCGGACGACGCACGGTCACCGCCGGCTGCTCGCCCGGCTCGACCGCAAGCACTTCATCGCCGAAGCGCAGCGTGGTGCCCATGCGTTCGGCGCCGCGCGCCAGCACGTTGTCGAAGTCGGCGCGCTGCACCTGGTAGGTGGTGCCCCAGCCTGGCGAGAACTTCTTCCTGAAGTCGAACGCGGTGCGCGCCTCGCCATGCACGAAGGCGGCGCCGTTCTTGTGCTGGAAGCCCGCTTCGACCACGTCCTGCAGCAGGCCTGCCGCTTCGATGTACTCCATGCTCTGCGGCAGCAGGCTTTCACCGATCGAGAAGCGCGGGAACTGCTGGCGCTCCAGCATCAGCACCTGGCGGCCCTGCTGGCGCAGCATCGCCGCAGCCACGGAGCCGGCCGGGCCGGCACCGATGATCAGGATTTCAGTACGTTCGACAGCATCCACAGCAGTATTCATCGGTGCATCCTTGTTGCTCGATCAGGTGGAAAGAAGGAAGTCGGAAAACAGGCTCAGGCCGGGGGCAGATCGTGCGGCGGCGGCCGGAACAGCGGCGAGATCAGCCAGACCAGGCCGATGCCGAACAGCAGGGTCAGGCCGAACGCGCGCAGCGCCGGGGTCTGCGACAGGCCCAGCAGGCCGAACGACAGCCAGGTGCTGGCCGCACCCACGCACACTGCCAGCCAGGCGCTGGCATCGCCACGGTGCTCGATCAGGAAGATGCCGTAGTCGATGCCCATGCCCAGCAGCAGCATCAGTGCCAGCACGTTGAACAGCTGCAGCGGCTGGCCGAACAGACCCAGCAGGCCCAGGGTCAAGGCACCGGCAATCAGGGTCGGCGCGAACACGCGCCAGGCCTGGCGGCGGTAGCGCAGCCACAGCGCGCCGAACACCAGCACGATGCCGACCAGCAGCAGCCCACCCATCAGCTTGCGGTAGTGGCCCAGCAGCGTGGAGAAGTCGGCAGTACGGTCTACCCAGCGCACACCCGGCAGGCCTTCGGCCGCACCCTGGAGGGTGGCCAGCGCATCGGCGCGCGACAGGTCATCGACCATCACCACGCTGATCATCTGCCCACCGACCTCGCCCACCCACAGATGACGGAACGGCTGCGAAGCCGGCGAGGCCAGGAAGGCTTCGGCGCTGAGTGGTGCGGCCGCGAACTGCGGTCGCTGCAGCGGCTCGCCCACGGCCTCGGACACGGCCGACAGCACGCCGGGTTCCACCCTCGCGGTCAGCGCGGCATCGACCTGCTGGCGCGACGGCGACGGCAGCCAATCGCTGATCGCGCGATAGCCACCAATGCGCTTGTCGTTGGCCAATACACGCAGGCGTTCGGTCAGCGCTTCTTCGCGCTGCAGCAGCTGCGCGGCATCGGCACCCTGCACCAGGTAGAACTGCGCCGGGCTGGGCATGCCCAGCAACTGGCTCAGGCGGATCTGCTGCGCCATCAATGCCGGCGGCGACGACTGCAGGCTGCGCAGGTCGTCGTTGCTCTGCAGGCGCGCGATGCCGATGGCAGACAGTGCCAGCGTGATCACCACGAACATCGTCACCGCGCGGCGGCCATGCAGGCGCGGGAAACGCTCCAGCGTGTTGCCCAGCCACTGCGAGAAGCGGGTCTGGCGGATCTCGCCACCATCCAGCCACGGGAACCAGAAGATCACCGTGAGGAAGGCGGCAGCCAGGCCAACCACCGAGAACAGCGCCATCTGGCGCAGGCCCGGGAACGGGGCCAGGCCCAATGCCAGGTAGGCCAGCGCACTGGTCAGCAGGGCCAGCCACAGGCCAGGCAGCAGATGCCGCAGCAGCTTCCAGCGACGATCGGCCGGCTCGGCCTGGCGCGAGGCAAACCAGTGGATGCCGTAATCCTCGGCCACGCCCACCAGCGATGCACCGAACACCAGGGTCAGCACGTGCACCTTGCCGAACACCAGCACGGTCACTGCCAGCGCCGCGCCACAGCCGATCAGCAGTGAGGCGGCCACCAGCAGGATCGGCCGCAGCGAGCGGAATGCCAGCCACACCAGCAGCAGCACCGCCGCCAGCGAACCCCAACCGATGGTGTTGATCTCCTGGTTGGCCTGCACCGCGGCGGCCTCGGCATGCAGCGGCACGCCGGCGTGCAGGATTTCCAGCTCCGGCGCCGCTGCTTTTGCGGCCTGCCCGGCACGTTCCAGCAGGCCATCGAGATGGCGCTCGCCATCCAGCTGGAACGCCGAGCCGGGCGTATCGAACTGCAGCACGGCCCAGTGCCTGCCCTCGGCTTCAAGCAGGCCGTCATCGCCCAACCGCAGCCCCGACCCCTGCGCCTGCTGCTGCCACCATTGCGGCCACAGCGACAACGGGTCTTGCCGCCAGTCGGTCAGGCGCGGCGCGCCCATCGGGCCATACAGCGCGGCCAACGCCTGTTCGGCCAGCGCGCCCGGCTCGCTGCCCTGCAGCTGCTCGCGCTGGGCCGGGGTCAACAGGCGGTCACGGTACGGCGCGTAGAACGCGCGCGCCTCATCGAACCAGCCTTCGATCGAGCCGCTGGGTACCAGCAGGGCGTGATCGGCGTCCTTGGCCATGGCCGCGGCAAAAGCCGCCTGCGCACGCTTGGCGGCGGCGCCGTCCTTGCTGCCCAGCAGCACCACCACCTGTCGCGAACTGCCATCGGCGATGCGCCGGGTGACATCGCTCAACAGGCGGTCGTGTGCATCCTGCGGCAGCAGGGCGAGGATGTCGGTGTCGATCCGCGATTGCTGGCTCCACAGGCGCCACTGCTGCGCGCCCATTACCAGCAGCACCAGCAGCCAGGCGATGCCCAGCCAGTGCCACCAGCGCCGCAACCGGTCCGGTGCGTTCGATGCCGCGGCCTCACTCAAAGCGGCGGGCCTCGTCGGCATTGAGCGTGGCCGGCGTCTCGCTCAATGCGCTGAACTGGATCTGCGTGCGGTCCTTGTTGGCCTCGACAATCTCGACCTGGCGCACGTAGCGGTCACCCTGCAGGGTCAGCGATTCGAAAGCCTTGGCCAGCATCGCCGACTTCGGCGTCAGGCGCAGCCGCCAGCCCTGTCCTTCACGGCTGGCCGCCACGTTGAACTGGCTGGACAGCGCCTGCACGTCGCCACTCATCAGCGCGAACATGATCGCGTTCACCGAACGCATCGCCGGTTGCTGCCGTGCATCGAGTTCGACGCGGGTGCTGCCATCGCGCTGGCGGCTGAGGATGCGGTCGGCGGTGACCACCACCTCGGAGGGGAACGGCTTGAGCGTGGACCAGATCACGCCGTGCTGGCGCGCGACCACGAACCGGCCCTGAGAACGCAGCGGGTTCTTGAAGCCGCTGACCTGCTTTTCCTGGCTGAACTGGCCACGCAGCACATCCGGCCGCGCCACCGCCTGGGTGATCGCATCGATGGCCGGATCGGCGGCCTGCACCAGCGGTGCGGCCAGCAGCAGCAGCGCGCACAGCAGTGCGCGCGCAAAACGGTTGGCTCGGTTCATGGCGCAGGCACTCCCAGGCGTTCCCACAGTACCGGCGGGCACTGGTACAGCATTTCCTTGCTGGTCGCGTCCACCGCAACCTGGATGGTCATCGCACGGGTCAGCACCTGGCCGCTCTGCGCATCGAGAATTTCGTACTCGATCTTCAGCCGGTTCTCCCATTCCACGATGCGCGCGATCACGCGCAGGGCCTGGTTGAACAGCAGCGGGCGCACATATTTCACCCGCGCATCGACCACCGGCCACACGTAGCCCGATTCAAGCATCTGCGGGTAGTCGTAGTCGTAGCGGCCGAGCAGCGCGCAGCGCGCGATCTCGAAGTACTTGAAGTAGTTGCCATGCCAGACCACGTTCATCGGATCGCAGTCATGGAAGGCGGGGGTCAACGCAATCTCGCCGGCCCGTTCGATTGCTTCATTCACCGGCATACAGCTCCCAACGTTGCGCGCGGATCTCCACCAGCAGTTCCCGCAGTTCGCGATCCAGCGCGCGGTCTTCTTCAACCAGGGCGATGCGCTGCCCCAGGTCGGCGTACATGTCGGCCAGACTGCCATGCAGCTGCGCGTTCAGGCCAACCCGTTCGCGCAGCGCCAGGCCCTGGCGGGCAGCGATCAGCATCGCGGCCACTACCTGTTCAGTCAGCTCGATCACGCGCAGGCAATCGCGCGCGGCAATGGTGCCCATGCTGACCTTGTCCTGGTTGTGGCATTCGGTGGAGCGCGAGAACACGCTGGCCGGCATGGTCTGCTTCAGCGCTTCGGCGGTCCATGCCGAAACGCTGATCTGCAGCGCCTTCAGGCCATGGTTGATGGCCGCGCGCGGGCCGGTGGCCGCCGACAGGTTGGCCGGCAGGCCGTGGTTGTAGCGGGCGTCGACCACCAGCGCCAGCTGCCGGTCGAGCAGATCGGCGACGTTGGCCACGGTGTTCTTCAGGGTGTCCATCGCCAGCGCGATGTGGCCGCCGTAGAAATGACCGCCGTGCAGGATGCGCTCGCCGTCAGCATCGATCAGCGGGTTGTCGTTGGCGCTGTTCAGTTCGGTTTCGATCAGCTGGCGCAGGAACGGCAGGCTGTCCTCCAGCACGCCGATCACATGCGGCGCGCAGCGCAGCGAGTAGCGGTCCTGCAGGCGCTGTTCATTGCGCGGCGGACGCTCGCTGTGCAGGTCGCTGCGCAGGCGCGCGGCGATGCGGCCCTGGCCCGGGTGCGGCTTGGCGGCGAACAGGGTTTCGTCGAAGTGATGCGCGTTGCCGTCGCTGGCCAGCACGTTGAACGCAGTCAGCCGCGTGGCCATGCGCGCCAGGTAATCGGCGCGCTGCCAGGCCAGGCAGGCCAGGCCGGTCATCACCGCGGTACCGTTCATGATCGCCAGGCCTTCCTTCGGCCGCAGCTTCAACGGGGTCATGCCGATCTTGGCCAACACATCCGCCGCCGGCTGCACGCGGCCGTCGTGCAGCACCTCGCGCTCGCCGCACAGCACCGCGGCCACGTACGACAGCGGGGTCAGGTCACCGCTGGCACCCACCGAGCCTTCGGCCGGAATCATCGGCAGTACATCGTGCTGCAGCAGCGTGGCCAGGCCTTCCAGCAGCGGCACACTGACACCGGACATACCGCGCACCAGCGAGGCCAGGCGCGCGGCCAGCACCGCACGGGTCTCGACCGGGTCCAGGTAACGGCCCAGGCCACAGCCGTGGTAGGTGTACAGGTGGTGCGGCAGCTCAGCCACCAGCGCCGGCGGGATGTTCACCGTGCACGAGTCGCCGTAGCCGGTGGTCACGCCATAGATCACCCCGTCCTCGCGCAGCAGGCGGTCGAGGAAATCGGCACCGCGCTGGATGTGCTTGCGGAACGCCGGCGCGTCGCTCAGGGCGGCGTCGCACTGGCGCTGGGCCAGGGCAACCACGTCTTCAATGGTCAACGGTGCATCGCCAAAGCGGCACACGGGTACGGCGTCAGTCGTCATGCGGAGCCTGATCCCAGAAGGGGAAGAAATTGAACCAGTCCAACGGGGACTGGATGACCTGGAGTTCCAGCCAGCGCGCGAAGCGCTGTGCCTGTTCTGCCAGTGCGGCGTCGCGCGAACCACGCGGCAGCACGATGCGTTCGGCGAACTGTTCGAATGCCACGCGATAGCCCTCGCCCTGGTGCAGGCAGGCCATGGTGTAGACCGGGCAACCCAGCGCGGCGGCGAGCACATAGGCGCCGATCGGGAACGGGGCGCGGTGGCCAAGGAAATCGGCGGTGACGCTGCGGCCGCCCTGCACCGGTGTACGGTCGCCGACGATGGCGACGAAGCCACCCGCCGCCACGCGCTCGGACAGCATCACCGCCGTGGCCGGCCCCATTTCGGTCACCTGCACCAGTTCCACCGCCGCCAGCGGGTCCAGCCGCTGCAACAGACGATTGAAACGCTGCGCGTGCGCGGTATGCACCAGCACGGTGATGCGGAACCCCGGCACTTGCTCGGCCAGCACCTGGCACAGTTCCAGGCAGCCGATGTGCGCGGTGAGGATCAGCCCGCCCTCGCGGCGCGCGATCTTTTCCAGCACCAGGTCGCGATGCAGGTGGATGCGTTCGGCCGGATAGCGTCCGCCCAGGCCGAGGATCTTGTCCAGCATCGTATCGGCGAAGGCGAAGAAATGGCGCAGGCTGTCACCCCGGGTGGGCGTGCGGCCGAGCACGCCGCTGTATGCCTGCAGCCGCTGCAGGTACTGCATCGAGGCCTGGCGACCGACACGGTTGCCCAGCCAATGGCAGGCCACCACCGGCCACACGCACAGGCGGAATGGCCAGCGCCCGAACCAGCGGTGCACCCAGCACAGGAACAGCACGCCGGCCACCGAGGTGGATTCGCCGATGTCGGCCCAGTGCGGGGCCCCCTGCGCGGCCGCCATTTCAGCGCTGCCCCCGCAGGCGGCGCCACAGCAGGCGCGGTGCGCGCCAGAGCATGCCGAAGAACAAGCGGGTGTGCATGCGGCTGATGCGCACGTTGTCGCGCCACACATCGAAGTGCGAGACGCCATCGGATGGATAGGTCACGCGCGTGGCCAGGTGCTCGACCGGCAGGTGCCGCCAGTACAGGCGCACCATCACTTCGGTATCGAAATCCATGCGCCGGCCGATGGTTTCTTCACCGATCAGGCGCAGCACCGGCGGCAGCGGATACACGCGGAAGCCGCACATGGTGTCGCGCAGATGCAGCGACAGCGTGTTGATCCAGACCCAGATGTGGGTCGCGTAGCGGCCATACAGGCGCGCCTTGGGAACGCTGGCGTCGTAGGCCGGAATGCCACAGATCACCGCCTCGGGATGGGCGCGCGCCGCTTCGATGAAGCGTGGCAGATCGCGGGTATCGTGCTGGCCGTCGGCATCGATCTGCAGCACGTGGCTGTAGCCTCGCGCGCCGGCTTCGGCGAAACCGGCCAGCATCGCCCCGCCCTTGCCCTGGTTGACGTCCAGGCGCAGCAGGTCGACGCCCTGGCGCTGTGCCAGCGAACGCAATGCTGCCGCGCACGCCTCATGCGAGCCATCGTCGACCAGCAGGCACGGCAGGCCGGCGGCCTGCACGCCGTCGACCACCGCCGCGATGGCGTGCTCGTGGTCGTAGACGGGAATCACCACCAGTGGCGCGAACGCGGCACCGGCAACGGCCGGATCAGTCCGCATCGGCGAAGACCACTTTGCCGCTGGCATGCACGCCGTGGCTGGAGGTGTAACGGAAGGCCATCACGTTGCGTGCGGCATCCCAGTCCAGCTGCAGGGTCAGCTCATCGCCCGGGCGGGCCACGTGCTGGAACTTCACCGCATCCATGCGCAGGAACACTGCCGGCATGGCGAACACCTGGCGGCCAAACCGCACCGCCCAGTCCAGCTGCGCCACGCCGGGCAGGATCGCCGCCTGCGGGAAGTGGCCCTGGAACGGCCGCAGCGCCGGGTCCAGGGTCATCCGCAGCGTGGCGCTGGCCGCATCGCGGTGATCCCAGACCGGCACCGGCATCAGCGGCTGGAACAACGCTGCCAGTGCCGCCTGGGTGACCTTGCCCTGTGCGTTGATCGGCAGCGCCGGCACCAGCCGCCAGCGGCGCGGCCGGGTGACCGCGTCATGAGCCTGTGCCAGGCGTGTGCCAAGGCGCTGGCCCAGCGCGCGGCGCGCGGCCTCACCGCCCTCCAGCAGCGTCGGGTCGGCCGGTACCACCACCGCGGCCAGCTGCTCGCGCTGCCCGGGCAGCACCAGCACGCGCACGTCATCCACTTCGGCGTCTTCGCGCAACGCACGTTCCAGTGCGTCCAGCGAAACGCGGCGCTCTTCAATCTTGACGATGCGGTCGGCGCGGCCCAGCAGGCGGAAGCGGCCATCGGCCAACGCTTCAACGCGGTCCTGGGTACGCCACCAATCCGGGGTTTCCAGATGTGCGGAGGCCACCGCCAGGCAGCCCTCCTCGATGCGCCACTGCACGCCGGGCAGCGGCTGCCACGGCGGCAGGTCGGTGTCCCAGCGGCGCCAGGCGATGCCGCCGGTCTCGCTGCTGCCATAGACCTCGGTCGGTGCCACGCCGAGCCACTGCCGCACCTGGCGTGCGGCTTCTTCCGGCAGCGGGCCGCCAGAGGAGAATACCGCGCGCAGGCGGCCATGCAGGCTGGCCCAGTCGAGCTGCTCGGGCAGGCGCTTGAGGTGGGCCGGGGTCGCGACCAGCACCGTATCGGTACCGGCCAGCGCACCCACCAGATCTTCGTGGAAGAACCGGCGTGGATGGATCAGGCGGCCGGCAGCCAGCGGCCACAGCACGCGGAACAGCAGGCCATAGATGTGCTGGTGCGACACCGTGCCATGCACCTGCACGCCTTCCAGCTGCGTGCCGAACGCAGCCTGCAGTGCGTCCACCTCGCGCGTCAGCTGGTCCATGCGCTTGTTGATCGCACTGGGCTGTCCGGTGCTGCCGGAGGTGAACACGCACAGCTCGCAGGCGCGCTCGTCCAGCGCCTGAAGACCCTCGTCCGGTGCGGCGTCCAGCGCCGCCAGCGGACGATAATCGGCGGACACGTCGCCTGCGAAACCACTCACCTGCGGCTGCAGCGCCTGCAGCGTGGCCGGCAGATTGTCGGCAGCCAGGAACACCCGCTTGCCGGCATGCCAGGCACCGAACAACGCAGCGGCAAAGGCCACCGCATCATCGAAATACAGGGCCCAGTCACGGCCTTCGGCCGCCGCAAACGCGGCGCGCCAGTCCAGTACGCGCTGGCGGAAGCGGGCGTGGTCGATCACCTCGCCATCGCAGACGCCAACGCTTCGATGCGGCCGCGCCTCCAGCAGCAGCCGGTCCAGGGCAATCCACTCAGCCATGCGCGTGCGCCGCCTTCACCCGCCGCCGCACCAGCCACTCACCTGCGAACAACACGCCCATCATCACGTACGCCAACAATCCGTTGTAGAGCATCCAGACCCGGTCCGACGCGTACAGCGCGGTCAGCAGGGCCAGGCTGCCGTTGAGAACGAAGAAGCCGCACCACACCTGGGTGACACGGCGGGTATAGGCCACCGCGAACGGGGGCAGGTCCGGTTCCTGCAGCCGTGCCAGGCGTTCCACCAGCGGCGGGCCGAAACGCAGGCTGGTGCCGAACACCGCCAGCATCACTGCGTTGACCAGCGCCGGGTACAGCTTCAGCGGCAGGGCCTGGTTGAGCACGGTGGCCAGCACCGCCAGCAGGCCGGTGCCGGCGGCCGCGGCCCACCACAGCGGCTGGCGCGTACTCAGCGCGCGCAGCAGGGCCAGGGTGAACAGCAGCAGCGACAGCCAGCGTGGCTCGAAGCGGCCCATCGCCAGGTACACCAGCACCGGGTAGGCCAGCGAGATCGCAGCCACCACGACCGTGCGTGCGCGTGCCATGGTGGAGCCGCCGGCGCT
The DNA here is from genome assembly GCF_036320025.1 of Stenotrophomonas sp. SMYL86. NCBI lineage: Bacteria > Pseudomonadati > Pseudomonadota > Gammaproteobacteria > Lysobacterales > Lysobacteraceae > Stenotrophomonas > Stenotrophomonas sp. SMYL86. The sequence continues at coordinate 87,029 of NZ_JAWIRU010000011.1, read as the reverse complement.
GCGGTCAGGCGGCTGCCTGGTCCGGCAGCAGCCTGTGCACCACATCGACGATGTCCTGCACGGTACGCACGGCCTTGAACGCTTCCGGCTGCAGGTTGCGGCCGAGCAACGGCTTCAGCTGAACGATCAGGTCGACCGCGTCGATGCTGTCGATGTCCAGGTCGTCGTACAGGCGGGCCTCGGGGGTGATCCGGGCGGTTTCGATCTCGAAGCTGTCGGTCAGGATGCTGACGATGCGTTCGAACAGTTCATTCTTGGTCATGGCAGGTCCTGGCACCGTTACGACTGGCGGGCGGCGACGAACTCGCCGAGCGCGCGCACGCTGGAGAAATGGCGACGGGTTTCTTCCGAATCGGCCGAGAGGCTCACACCGTACTTCTTCTGCAGCGCCAGGCCCAGCTCCAGCGCGTCGATCGAATCCAGGCCGAGGCCCTCGACGAACAGTGGGGCGGTCGGATCGATGTCCTCCGGCGTGATGTCCTCCAGCGAAAGGGAGGAAATGATCAATTCCTTGATCTCGTGCTCAAGTGCTTGCACGGTTCGGATCTCCAGACAGGTCGAAATAACGAGAAAGGTGCTCGGTGACGCGACGGGCTGCCAAGGCATCCCCCCTTGGCGAGTCGTCTTCGGCCAGAAATGGCGCGATCGGGATATCTTCGCCGATCTGCAGCCGAACGTGAAAGCGACGTGAGGGGACACGATACCACTTCTGCCCCTTGGTCAGCGTTGGCGGGCTGCAGGTGATCCGCACCGGGGTGACGTCCAGGCGGCCCCGTACGGCGATGTTGGCGGCCCCACGCTGCAGCCGCGGCGGCTGCCCGGGCACGCTGCGGGTGCCCTCCGGGAAGATCACCAGGGTGCCGCCGGCATGCACCGCGGCCACGCAGTCATCGACCAGGCCGGCGCCATCGTCATTGGAGATGTAGCCGGCGGCCCGTACCGGGCCGCGCATGAACGGGTTGCAGGCCACGGCCCGCTTGACCACGCAGTCGGCGTTGGGCAGCAGCGAGATCAGGCAGACCACGTCGATCAGGGTCGGGTGATTGGCCAGTACCAGCAGGCCGTCGCGCTGCAGGCGTTCACCGCCCTCGATCTCGTACGTCATCACCCCCAGCCCGCGCATCAGCCGCAGATGGCTGGCGAAGGCGGCCTGGACCACGCGGCGGGCCCGGCGGCGGCGGACCACCGGGTCGCGCATCAGCAACAGCACCGGCATCACCAGCACGCCCAGCAGCAGGCCGCCAAGGCCAAATGCGACAAAGCTCAGGCCGGTGCCAAACACCCGCCAGGCATGGTCGAGGCGGCGCAGCAGCTCAGCCACGGCGGCTCCAGCGCCAGCGCTGGCCGTGGGCCACGTGTTCCAGCGCCGGCGCGCCGGACAACAGGAACCGGTGCAGGTCCAGCGCATGCGGCAGCAGGCCGGGCGCAGTGCTGGCCTGGGCGTCGGCCGGCTGCCACTGCAGCGACAGCGTCGGTCGGCCCTCTGTCGGGGCGGTCAGGCGCCAGCACCAGGCAAAGAACGGGTCGGGTTCGTCGGCGAACATCGCGTAAATTTCCGGAAGTGGCGACTCATAGACCACCACCCGCACCTCGCGGGCACCGTCGGCCAGCAGGCCGACAGCCTCCAGGCAAGCCGTCTCCACCGTGGCCTGGCCCGCCGCCAGCGCCAGGTAGTTGCCGCGGTGGCCGCGGGCGATGGAATACAGCGCGGCAATCGCGTTGTGCACGGACAGGCCGAATCCGGTCGGCGACAACGGCTGGTCGCCGACCAGCGCGCCCAGCAGGTCCATCGAACGGGCCACGTCGCCGTGGCGGCTGGCGAACACCAGCGGCACGTCACTGTCGGCGCCCTGCCCGTCCTCGCACCAGCACGCGGCCTGGATCGCCATCCGGCCCAGCCGCTCGATGCGGCGGCGCTGCATCGCCGGCACTTCGGCCAGCGCCGGCGTGTCCGCGCCATGCGGCGGGTACGGCGCATCGGCCCAGCCCAGCCACTGGCTACGCTCACTCAGGCCGGGCGCCCAGGCGGCCCAGTCGACGATGGAGAATTCGATCATTTAGCGATGGTGCTTCAACGGGAGAACGATAGGCACGAGCCATTACGGCGACGCGCGGCGGCCCCCCCGTTCCTGCAGCCGTGCGTCCGTCCAGGACGTCGCCGGCTGCCCCCCTGGCCGCCGGAAAGGAGCGCACGCTAGCACGTCCCGCGCAGGGTGTGCAGGTTTCACATTCCCCAACACGGGGCCCGGCACCGGCAGGCCCCGTGTTCAATCGATCAGTGGTAACCGGTGTCGGCGTGCACCTTGCCGCGGAATACCCGGTAGGACCACGCCGTATAGCCGAGGATGACCGGCAGCAATATGACCAGCCCGACCAGCGTGAAGCCCAGCGACGACGCCGGCGCGGCGGCCTGCCACAGGGTCATCGACGGTGGCAGCAGATAAGGCCACATGCCCAGCACCAGGCCGAGGAAGCCGAGCACGAACAGGGCCAGGCTGAGCAGGAACGGCGGCAGGTCGCGGCGCGGGTGGGTGGCACTGCGCCACAGCGCGGCGGCCACCGCCAGGGTCAGCAGCGGCACCGGCGACAGCCACCAGAAGTTGCCGTCGCTGAACCAGCGCGCCATCAGGCGCGAATCGAGGAACGGCAGCCAACTGCTGACCAGGCCCATCGCCGCGATCACCGCCACCACCAGTGGCCGGGTCATCTGCCGCGCCAGCGCCTGCACGCGCCCTTCGGTCTTCAGGATCAGCCAGGTGCTGCCCAGCAGCGCATAGCCGGCCACCAGTGCGGCACCGGTCAGCATCGCGAACGGGCTGAACCAGGCAAACGGCCCGCCCTGATAGACACCGTCCACCAGCGGGATGCCCTGCACCAGGGTGCCGAGGATCACGCCCTGGGCAAACGTGGCCAACAGCGAACCGAGGCCGAACGCCACGCTCCACAACCGGCGCGATCGATGCGCCTTGAAGCGGAACTCGAAGGCCACGCCGCGGAATACCAGCGCCACCACCAGCAGCAGCACCGGCAGGTACAGCGCCGACAGCAGCACCGCATACGCCTTCGGGAACGCCGCCAGCAGGCCGGCGCCACCGAGCACCAGCCAGGTCTCGTTGCCGTCCCAGATCGGCGCGGCGGTGTTCATCATCAGGTCCAGCTGTTCCTCGTCCTCGGCGAACGGGGCAAGGATGCCGATGCCGAGCACGAAGCCGTCCAGCACCACGTACATCAGCACGCCGAAGCCGATCACCGCGAACCACGCCACCGGCAGCCAGGTCATCAGGTCCATGTCAGCGCTCCTCCAGCGGTTCATCGGCGGCCGACAACGGACGTGCCGGGGTATGGCTGCCATGGTCCAGCGACGGCCCCTCGGCATACGGCTGCGGCCCGTGGCGCAGGATCTTCACCAGGTACCAGATGCCCCAGCCGAACACGAAGGCATAGCCAACCACATAGACACCCAGCGACAACGCGGTCATCCACGCACTCTGCGGCCCCACCGCATCGGCGGTGCGCAGCACGCCATACACCACCCACGGCTGGCGCCCCATCTCGGTGACGAACCAACCGGACAGCAGTGCGATGAAACCGCTGGGCAGCATCCAGTTCCAGCCGCGCAGCAGCCACGGCGAATCCAGCAGCTTCCTGCGCCACAGCTGAAAAGCCGACACCCAGGCCAGCAGCAGCATCAGCGTGCCCAGCCCAACCATGATGCGGAAGGCGAAGAACACCGGCGTCACCGGCGGCCGTTCGCTGGCCGGCACCGAGGTGAGCGGATCGAAGGTGCCGTCCAGGCTGTGGGTGAGGATCACGCTGCCCAGCTTCGGAATCGCCACTTCGAAGTCGTTGCGCTCTTCCTTCTCGTTCGGCAGCGCGAACACCACCAGCGGCACGCCCTCGCCTTCCTGGGTTTCATGCCAGTGCGCTTCCATCGCCGCGATCTTCATCGGCTGATGCTTGAGCGTGTTCAGGCCATGCATGTCGCCGACGAAGATCTGTACCGGCACCGTCAGCGCCGCGAACGCCACCGCCGCGATCAGCATGCGCCGTCCGGCCTCGACATGTGTGCCCTTGCGCAGGTACCACGCGCCGACGCCACCGATCACGAAACAGGTGGTGATGAACGAGCCCAGCGCCATGTGGGCCAGGCGATAGGGGAACGAGGGGTTGAACACCACCTGCCACCAGTCCACCGGATGCACGATGCCGTTGACCATCTCGTAGCCGGCCGGTGTATGCAGCCAGCTGTTGGACGACAGGATCCAGAACGTGGAGAACAGCGTGCCCAGCGCCACCATGCAGGTGGAGAAGAAATGCAGGCGCGGCGAGACCCGGCCCCAGCCGAACATCATCACGCCGAGGAAGCTGGCTTCCAGGAAGAACGCGGTCAGCACCTCGTAGGTCAGCAGCGGTCCGATGACCGTGCCGGCCACCTCGCTCAGCCGTGGCCAGTTGGTGCCGAACTGGAAGGCCATGACGATGCCGCTGACCACGCCCATGCCGAACGACACGGCGAAGATCTTCTGCCAGAAGAAATACAGCTCGCGCCACACGGGCAACTTCGTGCGCAGCCACCGCCATTCGATGAAGGCCAGCCAGCTGGCCGTACCGATGGTGAAGGCGGGGAACAGCACGTGGAAACTGATGACGAATCCGAACTGGATCCGGGACAACAACAACGCGTCCAAGGGACGCCTCCTGCCTGTGACCGGTGGGATACCGGACCACTTTAGGAGGATTTCGTTAAGGTGGGATGCGACCGGGTGACGCGCTGCTTCACTTTGTCGCAGGGAAGCTGGATGACAGGATGAACGGGCTACAGGGGCTTCAGCAGGGTCAAGGGCGGCTCCTTGGCGATTCGCAGGGCCCGGGGTACCAGTGCAGTCAAGCAGGCCGCCATCACCAGCACGACAGCGCTCGATATCGAGAACCACAGTGAACCTGTGATGCCATCCTGTGGCGGCCCTATCCACTGCAACGACAACGCGCCGAGCAGGGCGCCCAGTGTGGTGAACAGTGAAACTTCGAACATGATTTCGGCAAAGATCACTGAGCCGCGAGCACCGAGTGTCCGTCGAACCCCAATGGAGTGCCGGCGCCGATCAAGCCAGGCGCCTACGACTCCGGAAACCCCGGCCATCAGCACACCGAGAACGATGGCCGTCATGACCGCGAGCACGGTCGTAGCGAAGCGATCAGCTTTGACGTAGGCGTCGCGATATCCCGCCAGCGTCTCGACACCGGTCGAATTCACGATCCGATAGGGCCGCTGCAGCGCATCGACAGTGCGATCAAGCGATGAACGATCAACCTCCGACTTCCACTTCGCCAGATAATAGCGACTGGCGCCCGTGGGAAGGCCCGGAAGCAGCGCCCATTGCGAGTCCCGCTCATTGCCTCCTGGTGCCGGTCCAGCAACAGACGCAAATACGCCCACGATGACCCGGCTGCTGCCGGGGCCGAAATACAGGTGGCGGCCAACAGCACTCTCCGTTCCGAACAGACGGGCAGCCAGCGCTTCACTGATCAGCACTACCGGAGCACCTTCAGCCATGTCGTCCTCTGTGGCATCCCGTCCCAGGACGATTCCCGCGCCCAGCATCGCCAGCAAGCCAGAACTGGCAGTTGCCACGGGAATGCGATCACATCCAGCAACGTCTGTCGTACCCGCGTTCATCGAGTACGCCATGGCCGACTCGCTGGTGCACACGCCGTATCGATGGGCTCTTCCCCCGAACGGAACAGCGTCGCTCACAACCGTGTCCTGAACACCGGGCAGCCGGATCGCGGACAGGTCTGCCCGCAGCACTGCAGCATCAGCGCCTTCTTCGACATCCGAGACCCTGACCACACCAATCGATACTGCGTCCCGGATGCTGCGGGTGTTCAATCTGGCGAAGCTGTCCAGCACAGATTGCAGTGCGAACGCACATGCCAGGCTTGCAAGCGCAGCCTGCACTGCAAGCAGTGCGGCGCTTCCCAGATGTCGTCGAGTCTCCCTCATTGATTCGAACATTTCAGGCAGCCCCCTTCGCGAAGGCACTCGACAGTGAGCTGACCCTGCAGATTTCAAACGATGGGACCAATGAACAGAGCAACGTCGTGACGACTCCCAGACCAGCCGCCATCAGCATTGCCCCGGCATGCATCGCTGTTATCGCGCTGGGCAGAACGTCTCCCGCAGCAACCACCCGTATTCCCAGCGTATAGGTGACGACAGCGAGCGCACCGCTTGCGACGCCCGCCGCGATGGATTCCCACATGAGCTGGATGAACACGTCTCGGCGTCGTGCTCCCAGTGCACGTCGTATCGCGAGCTCCCGCCGACGGCGCCCCAGACTGAAGCTCAGCAGCGCCGCCGCGTTGACGATGCACACGCCGAGCAGGATCAGCGACAACCGAAGCTGCATCCTGGCCTGCTCCGGAACCAATCCCAGCCTGTCCAGCCAATCCATCAACGGCCAGAGTGCCACCTGCTGGGCGCCTGGCTCGATCCGAAGCCCCTTATCCTGCGCATAGGCGTTCAGATTCGCGCGGTAAGCGGCGACATCATCTGCGGTGGGCAGCCACGCCCACAATTGAAGCCAGGAAACATTGGCCCCTGCAGGATCCGTGTCCTGGTCACCACCCCAGATCGCCGTCCCGTCCACAACGGTCAGCTTATCTGCGATTGCGGTTTCAAGCGGCAGGTAGATCTCGTCAGGCTCCACAAACGGTCTGCGCGTGAGGTCTCCCTGAAACATAGGCACCGGATGCCAATCCTCCGCGACACCCACCACGGTATAGGTGCGTCTGCCCAGGTCCAACTGATGACCAACACAGCCCTGTGCACACTCGCGCTCTGCGAGCACACGCGACAGAACCACGATTCGACTCGCAGCATGCCCCTCCTCGGCGGTCCATGCGCGCCCTTGAACAACGGCAATGCCGAGGACACTGAAGACTTCGGACGTGGCGAACCTGGCGCGCAATCTTGCGCTGGGCTCTCCCGGCCGGGAGAGCGTCACCGCGCCCCCTGCCATTGCTGCCTGCTTCCACGTCCGGCCTTGGTTCAGAAGCACCTTCGCGTCTGGCCAGGTCAGTGCCTGGCCAGGATCCGGAGAGCCACTGCGCAGTGCATCTGGACGCGCGTCAAGGTAGGGGCGGAACAATGCCGAGCTCCGGCCTGGAGCGGGATCCGACGATGCCTGGAGAACAATGGAAAGCATCACGGTGGTGATCCCTACCCCCGCACCCAGCATGAGAGCGATTGCCAGATGAGTGCCGACTCTCTGCTTGAATCGGGCAAGCGAAAGCTGGACGTAGTAGAGCATCATCCAACTGCATCCGGCATTGGCTTACTCGCGCACCTGTCCATGTGATTCTCACTCCATGCCTTTGGAAGCTGATGGTTGAGAATCTCTGATTGTAAAACTACGCCTCAAGTAGAGACATGGGATTTGCAACTTTCCTCAGGAAACACACGCAGCTCGTAGGTCCTGGATAGAGCCATCGCCACCGACGACGAGACCGAGGTGACGGAATCTGACGCAGAAGACTAACTATCGATTTGCAGACAACGCCCGATGCCTGGCCATCTGATCAGGTGTTGGAGGAAAAAGCGTCCAGAATCAGGTGCAGGCGTCAGTGTTTTTCTAGACCCAGAAGTACCAGACAGCTGCCGCCACCAACGCCCCCAACAACGCCACCTGCACCACCACATAGCCCACGCCACTATCGCGCGATTCAGCGGCAATGCGCTTCTGCAGCGCCTCGCTCACATCCGGCGTCTCTTCCTGCTGCGTCTGCTCACGCAACGCCTGCGCCAGCGCGCGTTCTTCCGCATCGCGAGGGTCGGTCGATGGGCTCACAGCAGTTCTCCGGCGGCGGCATGCCGCGTCAGTTCCTGCTTCAGGACCTGGCGCGCGCGGTGCAGGTGGCTCTTGATGGTACCGCGTGCCAGCCCGGTCACCTGCTCGATCTCGACCAGGTCGAAGTCCTCCAGGTAGTGCAGGCCGACGATCAGGCGCTGCGGTGCACTCAACCGCTCCAGCGCCACGCCAAGATGGCGCCCCGCCTGCAGCGCCTCGCTCAGTTCAGCCGGCCCCGGTCCTTCATCGCCGATTCCCAGTTCCTCCGGCACCTCCACCGCCACCATCCATTGCGCCTCCAGCCGTCGCCGGCGCAGGTGCTGCAGCGCGGTGGTGTAGGCCACCCGGGAAACCCAGGTGCGCAGCGAGGATTCAAAACGAAAGCGGTGCAGCTGGCGGAACACGGCCAGGAAGGTCTCCTGCAGCAGGTCGGCCACCTGATCGCGGTCGCCCACCATGCGCCCGATCACATGTGCGCAGGTGCGCTGGTGGGTCTCGACCAGCTGCGAAAACGCCGCCTGCGAGCCATCGATGATGGCCCGCACCAGGGCCTGGTCCGCATCCAGCGGTGCGGCGGGTGCCGCCGTCTCCGCTGCATCGTGGCGGCGACGGCCCCGCAGTGCCGACAATGCTTCGCCGAGCAGGCTCATCTGCGGGGCGCCCCCTGTGCCCGTGACATGGGCCGGCTCAGCCCTTGCGTGCGGCGGGGCGGGTGAAGTGCCAGGCCAGCAGCTGGCCCAGGCCAGCACTGCCGACCAGCGCGGCGGCGGCACCGAAGGTCAGGTCACGGGCACCGATCGCTTCCAGCAGGGCCATGGCCAACGCCAGGCAGACCAGGCTGATGCCCCAGCGCAGCGCCCCCTGGCGGCGGCGTTCTTCTTCCAGCACGGCCAGCGAGCGGATCACTTCCTCCGGCACGTGCGGGGCCACCAGCTTGCTGCGGGCGCGGGCATCGGCAATGGCGTGGATCGCATAGGCGATGCAGATGAAGAGGGTGATCGGGATCAGTTCCTGCATGGTCGGGCTCCTGTTCGGTGGATGATGCGGGTTCAGGAGAATGGATGCGCGAGGCCGGCTACCGGTTGCACCACTTTGCCAATCCCGCTGCCATGACCTGTGGCCCCTGCCCCGGGCCCTTGCGGCTGCTACGCTTGGCCGGTTTCCTCTTCTGGTGCCGTCCGCCCATGTCCCGAGTGCTGCCCCTGTCCCTCCTGCTGTCGGCCGTGCTGGCCGCACCGGCTGCGCATGCCGCGCCGACGCCGATCACCATCGAACAGGCCATGGCCGACCCGGACTGGATCGGTCCGCCGGTCGAGAAGGCCTGGTGGTCGTGGAACAGCCAGCAGGTGGAATACCAGCTCAAGCGCAACGGCAGCCCGGTGCGCGATACGTTCCGCCAGCCGGTGGCGGGTGGCGTGGCCGCACAGGTGGCCGATGACCAGCGCGGCACCCTGGACGTGGCCGAGCCGGTCTACGACCGCAGCCGCAGCCGCAGCGCCTTCGTCCGCAATGGCGACGTGTTCGTGCGCGACCTGCGCAGCGGCGCGCTGACCCAGCTGACCCGCAGCAACGAGCGCGCGGGCAACGTGAACTTTGCTGCCGACAATGGCGTGATCTGGCGCGTTGGCCAGAACTGGTTCCACTGGACCGCCGCCAGCGGCGTGCAGCAGGTGGCCAGCCTGAAGGCAGAGAAGGATCCGCGGACGCCGCCGAAGGCCGACGTGCTGCGTGACCAGCAGCTGCGCACGCTGGAAACCCTGCGCCGCGACCGCGACCAGCGCGAAGCACTGAAGGACCAGGACCAGCGTTGGCGCCAGGCCGACCCGACCCGCGCGCCGGGCCCGGTGTACCTGGGCACCGACGTGGAGATCGCCGACAGCGTGCTGTCGCCGGACCTGACCCACCTGATCGTGGTGACCAAGCCGAAGGACTTCGACGACGGCCGTGGCGGCAAGATGCCGCTGTACGTGACCGAGTCGGGCTACGAGGAAACCGAAGACACCCGCACCCGCGTCGGCCGCAACGGCTTCGAACCGCACACCCTGTGGTATGTGGACGTGCGCACCGGCAAGGCCGAGAAGGTCTCGCTGTCCAGCCTGCCTGGCATCAGCACCGATCCGCTGGCCGAGCTGCGCCGCAAGGCCGGCAAGGATGCGCTGAAGGGCGACCGCAGCGTGCAGGTGATGAGCGACTTCATGGGCGGTGGCATCCGCTGGAGCGCCGACGGCCAGCAGGCCGCGGTGATGCTGCGTGCCAACGACAACAAGGACCGCTGGATCATCAGCGTCAACGCTGCCGATGGCCGCGTGCAGAACCGCCATCGCCTGACCGACAACGGCTGGATCAACTGGGGCTTCAACGATTTCGGCTGGATGGCCGATGGCCGCACGCTGTGGCTGCTGTCCGAGGAATCGGGCTTCTCGCACCTGTACACCCAGACCGGCACGGCCAAGCCGCAGGCACTGACCAGCGGCAAGTGGGAAACCTCGGCGCCGGTGCCGTCGGCCGATGGCAAGGGCTTCTATTTCCTGTGCAACCAGCAGGCACCGCATGACTACGAAGTCTGCGCGGTCGACACCGGCAACCGCCAGGTGCGCGAGCTGACCAGCCTCAACGGCGTGGAAGACTTCTCGTTGTCGCCGGACGGCCAGCAGCTGCTGGTGCGCTATTCCGGCGCCTACCTGCCGCCGCAGCTGGCCGTGCTGCCGAGCACCGGTGGCCAGGCCCGCGTGCTGACCGACACCCGCACCGCCGACTACAAGGCGCGCCAGTGGATCCAGCCGAAGCTGGTGGCAGTGCCGTCCAAGCATGGCGCCGGCGTGGTCTGGGCCAAGTACTACGAACCGGAAAACAAGGAACCCGGCAAGAAGTACCCGATCGTGATGTTCGTGCACGGTGCCGGCTACCTGCAGAACGTGCACCAGCGCTACCCGGCCTACTTCCGCGAGCAGATGTTCCACAACCTGCTGGTGCAGAAGGGCTACATCGTGCTGGACATGGATTACCGCGGCAGCGAGGGCTACGGCCGCGACTGGCGTACGGCGATCTACCGCAACATGGGCCACCCGGAACTGGAAGACTACAAGGACGGCCTGGACTGGCTGGTCGACACCCAGCAGGGTGACCGCGACCACGCCGGCATCTACGGCGGTTCCTACGGCGGCTTCATGACCTTCATGGCGCTGTTCCGCTCGCCGGGCACGTTCAAGGCCGGCGCCGCGCTGCGCCCGGTGGTCGACTGGCACCAGTACAACCATGGCTACACCAGCAACATCCTCAACACCCCGGACATCGATCCGGAGGCGTACCGCGTGTCCTCGCCGATCGAGTACGCGCAGAACCTGCAGGACAACCTGCTGATCGCCCACGGCATGATGGATGACAACGTGTTCTTCCAGGACTCGGTGAACCTGACCCAGCGCCTGATCGAACTGCACAAGGACAACTGGTCGATCGCACCGTACCCGCTGGAGCGCCACGGCTACGTCCGCGCCGATTCCTGGCTGGACCAGTACAAGCGCATCCTCAAGCTGTTCGAGCAGAACCTGAAGTGAGCAACGCCGCGGCCACGATCCACATCGTGGCCGCGGTCATCCTGGATGACCGCGGCCGGGCGCTGGTGGTGCGCAAGCACGGCGCTGACCGTTTCATCCAGCCGGGCGGCAAACCCGAAGCCGGCGAAGCACCGCTGCAGGCGCTGGCCCGCGAGCTGGACGAGGAACTCGGCGTGCAGCTGTGCACCGATGCCTCCATCGCGCTGGGCACGTTCCAGGACTGGGCGGTGAACGAGCCTGGCCACCGCGTGCAGGCCCAGGCCTGGTGGGTGCAGGTGGACGGCATGCCACAGGCACGCGCGGAGATCGCCGAACTGGCCTGGGTGCCGCTGCAGCCACCGCACGGCCTGCCCTTGGCACCGCTGAGCGAACACCATATCCTGCCGGCCGTCGCCACCCGGGTGACGGCCCGCTGAGCGCGCGGGCACCGATTGCAAGGACACCGGATGTCAATGTCGATCCCGCCGATTCCTTCGCTGGTCCAACCGACCTATCACGCTTGGGTGCGCCCGATCGCACACGCCTCGTTCTGGCTGTCACTGCTGCTCACGGTCTACTTCGTGATGCAGGGACTGCTGCTGTGGCCGCTGCACAACCTTCCGATCTGGCACCTGGTTGAGAGGGAAGTACAACTCCAGCACCTGCACAGCCTGATCTGGCTTCTGGCGCATCCGGTGGCCGCGTCGATGATCGTCGCACTGCTGTGCCTTGCCTCGACACTGGCCAGCTGGGGACTGCTGCGCGAGCGCAGCTGGGGCCTGTGGAGCTTTGTGGCGATCCTGCTGATGAGTGCATTGACCAACTTTGCGATCGCCGGGTGGCTGGACGTGTTCATGCGCGACGTCATCCCGTTTCTCTCCGACGACGCCGTCCTGCAACAGGAACTCCATCTGAAGCGCTGGTTGATCACGCTGACCATGGTGGCCATGTCATTCGTACTCCTCGGCCTGCAGGGTTGGCTGGCCTGGCGACTGCTGCGACCAGACATCCGCTCGCGCTTCCACTGAGCCACACCCCTTTCCCGCACGACAAAGACCGTCGCATGCGCTTGCTGACCCTTCTCCCCGCGCTGCTGCTGTTCGCCGCGCTGCCTGCCGCCGCCGATGCGCTGCGCTGTGGCGAATACCGCAGCACCGACGGTGGCATGGCGCTGATATTCACATCACCCAGCACCGGCTACCGCCACGACGACGGCAGCGAGCCGGAGCCGCTGTGGGTCGATCGCAGTGCGGCGCAGGCCCGCCTGGTCATGCTCGACGATGGCGTGGCGCTGCCGGTCCGGATCAGTGCCGATGGGCAGCGCATCGAAGACGAGGTTGTGGTGGTCTACACGCTGCGCCAGTCCCGGGACTGCGCCAGCGAGCCCAGCGCGATTGCCGGCAGCTGCCGCGCCGCCGGCAGCCACTGCATTGCGCAGCTGCCCGCGGCTTCGCCCAGCCAGGCCCAGCGCGCGTGCAGCGAAGGCGTTGGCGCGGGCTGCTCGGCGCTGCTGCGACAACTGCGGGATGACAGCCCAGCGAAGGCCACCGACGACGTCGGTGCCACGGGCTTTGATCGCCCGCCTGCCTGCCGCGAACACACGCCCGGGCATGACCCGCAGGCCTGCGAGGCGCTGACCAATGATGCATTGGCTGCCGCCATGCAGCGGGTGAATCAACGCCTGCAGCAGGAAGACGAAGACACGCTGGGTTCGCCGCTTCCGGCCGCTGCACGCGATCAGCTGCAGCAGCGGTGCCTGCAGCACCGCAGTGGCCGCTTCTGCGTGGAAGTGGCCGCGCAGCAATTGAACGCGCTGGAACCTGCGTTGGCAGTGCAGGCCCTGCAGGTGGTCTGCGATGCGGGCCGCGTCAGTGCCTGCGAACGTACTGCACCGCTGCGTGAACTCGGCACCGACCTGCGCCTGGTTCCGCTGCAGCAGGTGCCGTGCGGCCGTTACCAGGCCGACGGTGGCGTGATCGACATGCTCGACTTCGGTGACGGCGCGCATGCCCGCCTGCATGAAGGCGCCGTCCAGCTGCAGCAGAACGGCGAAACCCTTGTGCTGCGCCAGCTCGGCAACGGCGACCTGCTCGGCATGGACAACCAGACGGCCTACCAGCGTTACCAGCTCGTGCCCGGCACGGCACAATGCACGCCCCCGCGCGAGGGCCAGGGTTCGCCGTAGCGCCTGGAGTTTCCCGTTCGATCGTCAAGGAGACGACATGCATTCACCCGCACCGCGCCGCCGCTGGCTGGCCTGGGCCCTGCTGCTGGCCGCGCCGATGGCCGCCGCACAGTCACCACAATGCGGCCTGTTCAAGGCCGACGAAGGCAGCGGCACGCTGCGCATCAGCTCACCGAACCGCGGCGAGCAGAAGCACTTCGGCAGTGCGCCGTCTCCGGTCGCGTTCCAGCAGATCGACGGAAAGCTGCAGCTGGTGAACCTGGAGTACGGCCTGCCCAGTGCGCTGCAGGTGCGCGATCGTGGCCGCACGGTCGAGGTGGATGGCACGGTCTACCTCCTGCAGGCCCCCGCACCGTGCGCCGCAGCCGCCACGCCGGCTGATGGCAGCTGCCTGGCCGATGCGGCCGCGTGCTTGGACAACCGTCGCGAAGCGACCCCGGCCGCGCTGGAAGCAGGGTGCCGGGAAGGCGTGCCCGGCATGTGCCTGCAACTGGCTGATCGTTGGCATGAGGAAGCCAAACCCACGGTCGAGGCCGATCCCGCCCTGGCAAAGGCAGCGCTCGACGCCGCCCTGTCCGGCATCAAACTACCCGCCGCCTGTGACAACGGTGGCTTCGAACAGGGAACCCCGGCGTGTGCCGCCGCACTCGAGGCCGACCCGGCAGTGCAGGAGCAGCTGGTCAAGGCCGCGATGACGGCCGCCATGACCGAAGCCATGGTGACGATGACGGCACCGACCGTGCCGGTGATCATTCCAGCTGAGCGGCGGCAACAGTTGTTGCGGTTGTGCCGCGAGGTACCGCACGGCGGTTTCTGCACCCGCGTGGCTGAGCTGTCCTGGGACGCGGGAGATCCCCAGCAGGCGGTGCAGGCCCTGGCTGCGGCCTGCACCCCCGGCAATGACACCGCCACTTGTGAGCGCCTGCCGGCGTTGCAGGCGGTGGGCGCATCGCTGCGACCGCAGCCCGCAACTGCATTACCCTGCGGCAACTACCGGTCCGACGGCGGCCTGATGGACACGCTGGACTTCGGCGATGCCGGCCTGGTTGGCGTTGGCTGGAGCAGCCATCTTCGCGCACGCGTCGAAGCGGGCGACATCCGCATCCACCACGACCGGGACGGCGACTTCGTGCTGCGCCCGCTGCCCGGCGGCCAGTTGCTGGGCCTGGATAACTGGACCCGCTTCCAGGTGTTCGTCCCCACCGGCGAGGGCCCGACCCGGTGCAGTGCACCGAAGCAGTTCAAGGTGCTGCCACTGCCGCAGGATTGCCCGCTGGCGCTGGCCAACGAGGGCGGTGCCGAAGCCTGCTGCGCGCAGGGCAAGCTGCAGGGCTGCAACATTCTCGGCAACCGCCTTGCGCTGTCCGGGAACTGGCTGCAGGCCGCCGGGCACTACACCACGGTCTGCCGCGCCGGCGTGCGCGAAGGGTGCGAGAACCTGGTGACCGCGCAGGGCAACGGCGCGGAACTGGACGCACGGGCAACCCTGGAGCAGCTCTGCAAGGCCGACCGCAGCGGCCTGCACGTGGCCTGCGACGTGCTCGGCACCCAGAACTGGGAGTTGATCACGCTGGGTGGTGCTCTGCAGAAGGCGGTTGACGAGGCAGCCGAGGACGACGCTCCGGCGCCGCGCAACTCCAACCGCAAGCGCTGAGCCGGCCAGGGCCTGCCCGCAGCTTCGGGCGGGCCCTGCGGTAAAGTACGCGCCATGAACGAATTCGAGCGCGTGCGCGCCTATCTCACCGACCTGCAGGACCGCATCTGTGCGGCGATCGAGGCCGTCGATGGCCAGGCCCGCTTCCAGGAAGACCTGTGGCAGCGTGCCGAGGGCGGTGGCGGGCGTACCCGCGTACTGCGCGACGGTGCGGTGTTCGAGCAGGCCGGCATCGGCTTCTCCGACGTGGCCGGCAGCCGCCTGCCGCCATCGGCCTCGGCCAACCGTCCGGAACTGGCTGGCGCCTCCTGGCGTGCCACTGGCGTGTCGCTGGTGTTCCACCCGCTCAACCCCTACGTGCCGACCACCCATGCCAACGTGCGCTTCTTCCAGGCGCAGCGCGACGGCGAAGTGGTGGCCAGCTGGTTCGGCGGTGGCTTCGACCTGACCCCGTTCTATCCGTTCGACGAGGACGTGCAGCACTGGCACCGGGTCGCGCGCGACCTGTGCGCCCCGTTCGGCGAAGAACGCTATGCCGCGCACAAGCGCTGGTGCGACGAGTACTTCTTCCTGCGCCACCGCAATGAAACGCGCGGCGTCGGCGGCCTGTTCTTCGACGACCTGCACGGCGACTTCGAGCGCGATTTCGACTATCTGCGTGCGGTCGGCGATGGCTTCCTGGATGCCTACCTGCCGATCGTGCAGCAGCGCAAGGACACCGCCTACGGCGAGCGCGAACGCGAGTTCCAGCTGTACCGACGCGGCCGCTATGTGGAATTCAACCTGGTCTACGACCGCGGCACGCTGTTTGGCCTGCAGAGTGGTGGCCGCAGCGAAAGCATCCTGATGAGCCTGCCGCCGCGGGTGCGCTGGGAGTACGGCTTCACCCCGGAAGCGGGTAGCGCCGAGGCATGCCTGGCCGATTACCTGGTGCCGCGCGACTGGCTCTGACCTTCCGGCGCCACGCCTGACGCGTGGCGTCTTCTCCTGCCTGTGGTGCGCCCCGCACCGGACAGGTCCTGCTTTGCCTCCTTCAAGGATGACCCCATGCCTTCTGCTGTTTCCCTCCGCCCCCGCGCTGCGGGTTGGCGCTCCCTGCTGTTGCTCGCACTGGCCTCGGCCAGCCTGCCGGCTGCCGCGCAATCGATGGCCTGCGGCACCTACAAGGACAGCGGCGGCACTATCACGCTGACCATCGAGAGCGAAGGCCACGCCTTCCTGTCCGGCCCCTACCAGGCCACCGAGGAGCTGCGCATCGCCCGCCAGGAAGACGTGCTCGGCACCGGCAACCTGTCCACCGGACGCCTGGAAAACTGGTTCTTCTCGGACAACGACCGCACGATCAACACGCCCTATCGCGAGTTCACCCGTGAGCACGCCGCCGCCTGCAAGACGATGCCCGAGCCCATCGAAGATGGTTGCGTGATGAACACCTCCGAGTGCCTGGAGGCACTGCCGGAGGCCGCACCGGTGAAGCTGCACGCCTGGTGCGTCGAGGGCGTGGGCGCGGCCTGCTCCCAGCTGTTGGAGACCTACCAGCAGCAGGCCAAGGACGCTGCCCCGGCGCCTGCACGGGCCGAGCCGCCGAAGCCGGAGATCTGCAAGGAGGATTCCGCGTCCTTCAACGCCGAGGGCTGCAGGGCGATCGCCGAGGTGGTCGGGCTGGAGATGATCGGCAAGTCCCTGCTCGGGCTGCAGCATTCGGTTGATCCCGTGTTGCCGTCCGCGCAGCTCGATGAGCTGGCCACACTGTGCCGGCAGCAGCACGGCGAGACCTTCTGCGCCGACGTTGCCGAGGTGCTGTGGAGTGGCGGGCGCCTGTTGCAGGCCCACGAAGCGCTGCAGCTGTCGTGCGCGCAGCGCGCGGACGGCGTGGCCTGCGGCCGCGCCAAGGCGCTTGCCAGCCTGGCCGCTGCGCCGGTCGCTTCACTGGCTCCGGTGCCGGCCACTGCGCTGCCGTGTGGGAGCTATGAAGCCGAGTACGGTGTGCTCTCGCAGCTGCGCTTCCTCGATGGCGGCCTGGTTGAGGCCGAGGGCCGCGACCAGCGCCTGCGCGCGCGCCTGCAGGACGGCCGCATCCTCATCCGTCCCGATGTCGGCAGCGACTTCGTGCTGCAACCGCTGAAGAACGGAAACCTCGCCAGCGTCGACGGCGGCAACCGCTTCGCCTACTACGAGCGCAAGCCCGCCGCAGACAATGCCAGCTGCACGCCGCCGGCGGCGTTTGTGGAGATCCCGCTGCCACTGGATTGCCCCACCCTGGCACGCAAGGACGGCGCCAAGGCCTGCTGCACCGAGGGCAAGCTGCTGGGCTGCAAGGTTGCCGGCGAAGCCCTGTTCGAGGCCGAGAAATGGGCCGCGTCGCTGCCCTACTTCGAGACGCTGTGCGGCGCCGGTGTCCGCGAAGGGTGCCTGGCATTGGCAGCGGTGTACTCGCACACCGCCGACCCGAAGATCCCGCAGGCCATGGCAGCGATCTGCGCGAAGGATGGCGAGGGCACACATGTAGCCTGCGATGTGGACGCCACCCGCAACTGGCCGGCACTGAAGGCCGAAGCCGCGCTCTGAGGGCGCGGGAAGGGGTACCCGTAGCGTCGAGCTTGCTCGACTTCTGCTGGCAGTGGATGGAAACAGTCGAGCAAGCTCGACGCTACACGTCAGGTGCTCTTCCTGGGGATGATGGTGATGTGCCCGTTGATCTCCAGCAGGGCCAGCTCGACATCCTCCACGCCCAGGCAGCCCTGCTGGCGCATGGCGGCCTCGAAATCGGCGCGGGTGACCTGCTCACGGCGCAGAACGGCGTCGAACAGGCACCCATCACGCGCGATCACTACCGGTTCTCCTTCCACCAGGCGCTCGATGCGCCGGCTGCGGGTACTGACCCAGCCCACCCCATAGTTGAGCAGGATCAGGGTGGCCGCCAGCAGCAGGCCGCCGCCCAGCGAGGTATCGGTACCCAGCAGCGCGTTCTGCACCGCGTTGCCCAGCAGCACCACCAGCAGTACGTCGAACGGGGTGATCTGTCCCAGCGGGCGCTTGCCGCTGAGCCGGACCATGCCCAGCACCACGACATAGACCACCACCGCGCGCAGGATGAACTCCCACCACGGCATCGCCAGTGCGAACAGGTCGGGCATTGTCTTCCCCTGCGGAGCGGTGGCCCAGCGTGGCGCAGGCCACGTCATCTGGCAACGGCACAAATAAAAAGCCCCGCTGACCAGGGGGAGGTCAACGGGGCCGGGGAACGGGCACTTGGGGAGGAGTCCCCGTTCCGAGATCTGCTCCAGGGGATGGGAGAGATCCACAACAGGCGTTGCGCCTGTCGAGAGTTATAGAAGCACTCCGAACACTAACGGTTCGTGAAGGGGCCCAATTTAATGAACCTCCATCAGGGCAACATTCATGATCGAGTCAGAAACCTCTGACGAATGAACGAATTCACGTCGTTTTCGGCCTGAAACACCCTCAGTGTGCTTCGTCCCAGTTGTTGCCGATGCCGGTATCGACCACCAGCGGCACCCGCAGTTTGGCCGCTTGCGACATGCGCTCGACCACCTGCAAACGCAACTCCTCGACGAAACTGCTTTCGGTTTCGAACACCAGTTCATCGTGCACCTGCAGGATCATCCGTGCCGGCGCGCCGCTGTCACGCAGCCACTGGTCCACGTCCACCATCGCACGCTTGATGATGTCGGCGGCGGTGCCCTGCATCGGCGCGTTGATCGCGGCGCGCTCGGCACCGGCGCGCAGGCCCTGGTTACGTGCATGAATGTCGTTCAGGTACAGGCGGCGGCCGAACAGGGTTTCCACATAGCCCTGGTCGCGGGCCTGCTGGCGCATCCGCTCCATGAAATCACGCACGCCCGGGTAGCGGCTGAAGTACAGCGCCACGTAGTCCTGCGCCTGGCCACGGTCGATGCCCAGGTTGCGGGCCAGGCCGAAGGCGCTCATGCCGTACATCAGGCCGAAGTTGATCGCCTTGGCCGCGCGGCGCTCGTTCGGGGTCACTTCCTCCAGCGTGCGCCCGAACACCTCGGCGGCAGTGGCGCGGTGCACGTCGGCGCCCTGCTCGAAGGCACGCACCAGGCCCGGGTCCTCGGACAGGTGGGCCATGATCCGCAGCTCGATCTGCGAATAGTCGGCCGCCAGCAGCTGGAAGCCCTCCGGCGCGATGAATGCGCGGCGGATACGGCGGCCATCCTCGGTGCGGATCGGGATGTTCTGCAGGTTCGGGTCTGACGAGGACAGGCGGCCGGTGGCGGCGCCGGACTGGTGGTAGCTGGTGTGCACGCGGCCGGTGTCCGGGTTGACCATCTCCGGCAGCTTGTCGGTGTAGGTGCTGCGCAGCTTGGCCAGGCCCCGATAGTCCAGGATCACTCGCGGCAGCTCGTGCTGGTCGGCGATCGCCTCCAGCGCCTCTTCATTGGTGCTGGGCTGGCCCTTCGGGGTCTTCACCACCGCCGGCAGCTTCAGCTCATCGAACAGCACCGCCTGCAGCTGCTTGGGCGAATCCAGGTTGAAGCTACGGCCGGCCAGCTCGGTGGCCTTCTGCTGCGCGGCCAGCATGCGCGAGGACAGGTCCTGGCTCTGCCGGCGCAGTTCGTCGGTGTCGATCCGCACGCCATTGGCTTCGATGCGGGTCAGCACCGGCACCAGCGGCATCTCGATGTCGCGGTACACGCTGTCCAGCGCCGGCTCGGCCAGCAGCTGCGGCTGCAGCGCGTGGTGCAGGCGCAGGGTGACGTCGGCGTCCTCGGCCGCATAGCGGCTGGCTTCGTCGATGCCCACCTGCGAGAACGGAATCTGCTTGGCGCCCTTGCCGGCCACGTCCTCGAACTTGATGGTGTTGTAGCCCAGGTAACGCAGGGCCAGCGAATCCATGTCGTGGCGGGTGGCGGTGGAATTGAGCACGAAGCTCTCGAGCATGGTGTCGTCGTGGTAGCCCTGCACCTCCACGCCGTGGCGGCGCAGCACATGCAGGTCGTACTTCCCATGCTGGCCCAGCTTTTTCTTTGCCGGGTCCTGCAGCACCGGGCGCAGCGCATCCAGCACCTGCTGCATCGGCAGCTGCGCCGGCGCGCCCGGGTAATCGTGGCCGACCGGAACATAGGCGGCCTTGCCCGGCTCGACCGCCAGGCTGATGCCCACCAGGCGCGCACGCATCGCGTCCAGCGCATCGGTTTCGGTATCGAAACTGATCAGGTCCGCCTGCTGCAGGCGCTCGACCCAGGCCTGCAGCTGCTCGGCGGTCAGCACGGTCTCGTATTCACCCGGTGCGGCCAGCGCCGGATCCAGCGTGCCGGCGGCCGGTGCCTCGGCGCTGCCACGGGCGAAGCCGGCGGCGGTGCCACGCAGGCTTGGCGTTGCTTCGCTGGCGGCCGTCGGCGCCGGCAGCGGTGCACCCAGCTCCTTCAGCGCCTGGGTGAAGCCGTAGCGCGCATACAACTCGGTCAGCTCCGGCACGTCCTGCTCGCGCAGGGCCAGCGTGGTCGGGCTGGCGTCCAGCTCCACGTCGGTGCGGATGGTCACCAGCTCGCGGTTCAGCGGCAGACGCTCCAGCGCGGCGCGCAGGTTCTCGCCGATCTTGCCCTTCATGGTCGGCGCGGCCGCCATCACCCCGTCCAGGTCCTGGTACTCGGCCAGCCACTTGGCGGCGGTCTTCGGCCCACATTTTTCCACGCCCGGCACGTTGTCGACGGTGTCGCCCATCAACGCCAGCAGGTCGATGATCTGGTCGGCGCGCACGCCGAACTTCTCCATCACTGCGGCATCGGAATCCATGCGGCTGCCGGTCATGGTGTTGACCAGCTCGATGCCCGGGCGCACCAGCTGGGCAAAGTCCTTGTCGCCGGTGGAGATGGTCACCTTCAGGTCCTGCGCCACGCCCTGCAGGGCCAGCGTGCCGATCACATCGTCGGCCTCCACGCCGGGAATGCGCAGGATGCTGATGCCCAGCGCTTCGACGATGCGGCACATCGGCTCGACCTGGCTGCGCAGCTCGTCGGGCATCGGCGGGCGGTTGGCCTTGTACTGGTCGTACAGGTCATCACGGAAGGTCTTGCCCGGCGCATCGACCACGAACGCCACGTAGGCCGGGCGCTCCTTCAGTGTCGAGCGCAGCATGTTGACCACGCCGAACAGCGCGCCGGTGGGTTCGCCCTGTGCATTGGACAGGGGCGGCAGCGCGTGGAACGCGCGGTACAGGTAACTGGACCCGTCGATCAGGACTAATCTGCTCATGGGTTGATTCTACGCGCCCGTGCCTGCACTGCGACGACACGGCACAGCCGCGGCGATGGGGCATAATCAAGGCTCTTTCCAGGCAAAGGCCCCCGCCGATGAAGACCCTGATGCTGGCTTCCCTGCTCCTGCTCGCTGGCTGCGCCAGCATGGGTGGCGCGGGCGCTCCCCCGGTGGACGTCAAGGGCGCGGATGTGTCCAAGCGCACCATGGACAACGGCGATGTCATCGAGGAATACCGCGTGTCCGGCCAGCTGCGCATGGTCAAGGTGACCCCGTCGCGCGGTGCCCCGTTCTACATGTACGACAAGAACGGCGATGGCCGTTTCGACAACGACAAGGACGGCGTATCGCCGGTGTACTGGAAGCTGTACAGCTGGTGATGTGACCGGGGTCGGATCCCTGCGATTCAGTAGATCCACGCCATGCGTGGATGGGCCCCTGCCGGCCCCCACAAAAGATGACGCCGGCGCGCATCCTGCGGCCGGCGTCGGGTCCCCTCCCCGGGAACGCTTGTATCAGCGGATGACCAGCACCGGCAGCGTGCTGCGTGCCAGCACTTCAGCGGTCTGGCTGCCCAGCAGCACACGGGTCACGCCACGGCGGCCATGCGAGGTCATCACGATCAGGTCGCTGTTGCGCTCGCCGGCGGTCTCGATGATGCCGTCAGCCGCATAGCGGTCCAGCACGTGCACTGGGTTGGCGGTAATGCCCTGCTCGGCGGCCTTGGCCAGCGCCGGCTGCAGCACCTTCTGCGCACCTTCCTCGCGGTCGGCCTTGTATTCAGGGCTGTTCATGTAGCCCACGCTCCAGCCCATGGCGTCGTACATGCCGACGGCCCACGGCTCGGAAACGGTCACGATATCGACCTCGGCGTTGAGGTCCTTGGCCAGCTCCAGACCCTTGGCCAGGCCCTTGTCGGCCAGCTCGGATCCGTCGGTGGCAATCAGGATGCGCTTGTACATGGTGGGGCTCCGTGGCGGTCTGCCAGATGGGAACAACACCATTGCACACCGGATGTGCAGGGCGCGCCTTGAGCAGGATCAATCCGGCGCCGTGCAGCGGCGTGTGCGCATCGCCAGCTTGCGTACCCGGACACTGCAGCGCAAGCTGGGTGGGCGGCGGCGCGCCGCCTTGGGAGAACCCGCATGCAGGACCGCAAGCCGACATCACGAAGCCCCCTCAGGATCATCCTTTGGAGCCTCATTGCCGCCTTCGTGCTGTTCTGCGGCGGCTATTACCTGGGCAAGGATCTGGCCCAGCGCGACAACGCCAGGCAGTCAGCCGGCTGATAACCTGCTGCCGTAGAGTCGGGGGGGGGGGCCGCCCCCCCCCGCCCCCCGCGCCCCCCCGCCCCGCCCCCCCCCCCCCCCCCCCCCCCCTCGACTCTACAGCGCCCCCATCTTCAGGCGATCTGCACCACGCGTGCGTTCTGGCACAGCGGATAACTGGCCACGAATTCAGCGATCGCATCACGCATCGCCTCGAACGATTCGCCGTACATGTACAGCGCGGTCTCGGTCGGGCCCTGCCACCAGCTGCAGATCTCACCCAGGCCATCGATGCGCTCGGACAACTGCTCGAACACATGGTTGGAATCGCACTGTTCGTAGACCTCGTCGGGCAGGTTCAGGCCATCCAGGTAGATGCCCAGCCCCTCGGTCACGCCGAAGCTGCGGTCGGCCTCGCCCGCACCCTGCAGCTGCGAACCCTTCGGCGCGCCCAGCTGCTCCAGCAGGTCGATCAGCTTCGGCACGCCGGCCGCATCGACCAGCGCCACTTCGATATCGCCGTATTCGACCTCGCCGAGGTCGGACATCGCGGT
The DNA here is from genome assembly GCF_036320025.1 of Stenotrophomonas sp. SMYL86. Taxonomy (NCBI): domain Bacteria; kingdom Pseudomonadati; phylum Pseudomonadota; class Gammaproteobacteria; order Lysobacterales; family Lysobacteraceae; genus Stenotrophomonas; species Stenotrophomonas sp. SMYL86. The sequence continues at coordinate 63,742 of NZ_JAWIRU010000011.1, read as the reverse complement.
GCCGCCGCCGGTCAGCTCGCCCACCTGGGCCGCCTGCAGCAGCGCATCGAGCGGATCCTCGAACAGTTCGTGGCGATGCTCGGGCTGCAGCTTGGCGTTCAACTTCACGGTGACGTGCAGCGTGGGTTCGGTCATCGGGGCGTCCCTGGACGCTGGGGTTTCTATTGCAGCGCCGAGCCCATGCTCGGCTGCTTCTGGCTGGAAGAACAGCCGAGCATGGGCTCGGCTCTACAACAGCCCGTCAACGCAGGAACGGCGCCACCTTGCGCTTCAGCAGCTCCACCAGCACCGGGTCCATGTAGTCGTAGTCGTCGGGGATATCCAGACAAATCACCCGCTTGCCATTCAACCAGGCCTTGTAACGGCTGGACAGACGGTTGCGGTGCGCCCTTTCCATCACGAAGACCAGGTCGGCCCACTGCAGCAGCTCGGGGCTGAGTACTTCCTCGGCGTCGGCCAGCAACCCGGCCGAGGCCGTCTCGATGCCCGGCCAATCGGCAAATACCTGCTCGGCGGTGGGGCTGCGCAGGCGGTTCTGGCTGCAGAGGAAGAGCACGTTGCGGGTCATGGATACTCGCTTTTGTAGAGTCGAGCCGTGCTCGACTGACTTTTCCCGCTGCAAGCAGCCGAGCATGGCTATCCCGGTCGTCCTGACCGGCACCCTTCGGGCCGTCGCAAGCGACGTTGGCAGCGGCTCCTGCCGCTACCTTCGGCTCTACAGGAATTCCCGCCCCCCCGACAGTGATCAGATCACCGTCAGGTTGGCATACGCCATCACCAGCCACTTGCTGCCGGCGTCGGCGAACTCGACCTGCACGCGGGCGTGGGCGCCGTTGCCTTCGTAGTCGGTCACCATGCCTTCGCCGAACTTGGGATGGGTGACCAGCGCGCCGAGCTTCAGCGGCGGCGCCTCGATCGAGGCATGGCCCATCACCCGGCTGGCGCCCATCGAGGCCGGCCGCGAGACCTGCACCTTCGGGCGCACTTCGTGCAGCAGCTCGCGCGGAATCTCGCGCAGGAAGCGCGACGGCAGGCTGTAGTTGTCCTGGCCATGGATGCGGCGCGATTCGGCGTAGCTCAGCACCAGTTTCTGGCGTGCGCGGGTGATGCCCACGTAGGCCAGGCGGCGCTCTTCTTCCAGCCGCCCGCTTTCCTCCAGCGAACGTGCGCTGGGGAACAGGCCTTCTTCCAGGCCGGCCAGGAACACCAGCGGGAATTCCAGGCCCTTGGCCGAGTGCAGGGTCATCAGCTGCACGCCGTCCTCGCCCGCCTGCGCCTGGCCCTCACCGGCCTCCAGCGCGGCATAGGCCAGGAACGCGACCAGCTCGTCCATGTCCTCGCCCACTTCCTCGATGTCATCGGCGCGGCGCACGAAGCGAGAGGCCACCGAGACCAGTTCGTCGAGGTTGTCGGTACGCGATTCCGAGTCCAGCGCGTTGCGGCTTTCCTTGCTCCAGTGCTCGCGCAGCTGCGAGCGGGCCAGCACGTGGTCCACGCGCTCGGCCAGGGTCATGTGCAGGGTCTGCGCCTGCAGCTCGTTGACCAGCACCAGGAAGCCGGCCAGCGCATTGCGCGCACGTGCGGCCAGTGCGCTGCCCTGGGTGACCAGCATGGTCGCTTCCCACAGCGAGATGCCCTGCGCGCGCGCCTCGCGGCGCACTTCGTCCAGCGTGCGGTCGCCGATGCCACGCGTCGGCGTGTTGACCGCGCGCTCGAAGGCGGCGTCATCGTTGCGGTTGGACAGCAGGCGCAGGTAGGCCAGCGCATCCTTGATTTCGGCACGCTCGAAGAAGCGCATGCCGCCGTACACACGGTACGGCACCTGTTCGCTCAGCAGCGCCTCTTCCAGCGCGCGCGACTGCGCGTTGCTGCGGTAGAGCACGGCCACTTCGGTATAGCTGCCACCGTCTCGCACCCACTGGCGCGCGCGCTCGACGATGTAGCGCGCCTCGTCCATCTCGTTGTACGCCGCGTACAAGTCGATCGGCTCACCGTCGCCGCTGTCGGTCCACAGCTGCTTGCCGATGCGGTCCGGGTTGTGCGCGATCACCGCATTGGCGGCGCCGAGGATGTTGGCGGTGGAGCGGTAGTTCTGTTCCAGGCGGATGGTCTGCGCGCCCGGGAAATCGCGCAGGAAGCCCTGCACGTTCTCGACCTTGGCACCGCGCCAGCCGTAGATGGCCTGGTCATCATCACCGACCACGAACACGTGGCCGGAGTCGCCGGCCAGCACGCGCACGAAGGCGTACTGGATGGCATTGGTGTCCTGGAACTCGTCTACCAGGATCTCGCGGAAGCGCGCGCGGTAGTGCGACAGCAGCGCCGGGTTGTCGCGCAGCAGCTCATGCGCGCGCAGCAGCAGCTCGGCGAAGTCGACCAGACCGGCGCGGTCGCAGCGTGCCTGGTACTCGATGTAGGCCTGGCGCATGGTTTCCAGCCAGGCGTCGTGCGGCTCGGGCTGGATGTGCTGCGGGCGGCGGCCTTCGTCCTTCTGCGCGTTGATCCACCACGCGATCTGCTTGGCCGGGTACTTGCCGTCGTCCAGTTCCAGCGCCTGCACCACGCGCTTGACCAGCCGCAGCTGGTCGTCCGAATCCATCACCTGGAAGCCTTCCGGCAGCTTCGCGTCCTGCCAGTGCAGGCGCAGCAGGCGGTTGGCCAGGCCGTGGAAGGTGCCGATCCACATGCCACGGCTGCCATTGGGCAGCTGTGCGTCGATGCGGTGGCGCATTTCGCCGGCCGCCTTGTTGGTGAAGGTCACCGCGAAAATGCCGTGGGTCGGCACGCCATCGACTTCATGCAGCCAGGCGATGCGGTGGGTGAGTACGCGGGTCTTGCCGGAACCGGCACCGGCCAGCACCAGGTGGTGGCCGGGGGGAGCGGAGACGGCTTCGCGCTGGGCCGGGTTCAGGCCATCAAGCAGGTGGGAGACATCCATGCCCCCATTTTACGGCATCGCCGTCGCGGCTCCTGCGACCACCTGGGTTGCCAGTGCCTGCGCCTGCTGACGCAGTTCAGGCACCGCCAGGCTTTCCCACAGGCTGCCGATGCGCAGGCTGCCGAGCACGCCCAGCCGTGCCTGCGGCTGGCCACCGGCGGCACACAGGCGATCGCCCGGCACCGTGCTGTCCAACCCCAGTCCATGCGGGCCGGGGCGTGCCAGCCCATCAGCCTGCAGCTGCTGCAGCAACGGATTGCGCAGTGCGCTGGCGCGGGTCTCCACGCCGGTGGCGTTGATCACCCCGCCGATCATCCACTGCTGTTCATTGCCCGAGGCATCGCGGCCGGACAGCTGCAGCGCATTGCCGTCGCGCCAGACGCGTTGCAGGCGGGACCGGTGGATACGCAGCTGGCCGCTGTCCTGCAGCGCCTGCAACTGCGCATCCACTTCTTCGGCGATGCGGTGGCGATGCACGTCCCAGTAGCGCACCACATGGCGCAGGAAGCGGCGCTGGTCGGCCTCTTCGAGGCTGCACCACAGCGCCTGCCCGTGCGGACGGATGCGGTCCATCACGCCCTGCCACGGCAGGCCGTCGGCCTGTGACTGGCGTGCGAACCCGCGCAACGCGCGCAGGCGCTGGCGCAGGTTCATCGGCAGCAGCGTGGCCGGGTCGAACGTGGGCAGCCCCCCGTGCGCATGCGGCAACGGCAGCAGGCCATGGCGCGAGATCACGTGCAGCGGTCCGGTGTGGCCGGCGGCGACCAGCGCCAGCACGGTGTCGGCCATGCTCAGGCCGGAGCCGACAATGGCTACAGCCTGTTCGCCGGCCAGGGTGCGTACGCCGTCGTAGTCCCAGGCCTCGATCACATCGTCGGCAGGCAGCGCATCGGCACCGGCCACCGGCAGCGGGCGCATGCTGTTGCCGGTGGCGAGCACCGCCTGCGCGGCGTGCAGCGTGTGGCCATCGCCGAGCGTCAGCTGGTAGCCGTGGTCATCCGGCTGCAGGCCCAGCACCGGCTGCGCGATCACCTGCAGCTGCGCCGGGCTGGCTGCGGCAGCGTCCTGCAGGCGCTGCTGCAGGTAGGCCGCGAAGTAGTGGCGGCACACGTAACGCTCGCCCAGCACCTCGCGCGCCTCGCCCGGGTAGGCGTTGGCGGCCATCAGGTAGTCGAGGAAATCGCCGGGCTGGTCGGCAAACGCACTCATCTTCGCCGCCGGCACGTTCAGCAGATGCTCCGGCCACGGCGTGGCATAGGCGATGCCCTGGGCCAGCTGCGAGGCGGGTTCGAAAATGGCCAGCGCCAGCGGCGCCTTGGCCTGGCGCAGTACCTGGATCGCCACCAGCACCCCGGCCGCACCACCACCGATGATTGCCAGGTCCAGTTCGCCATTACGCGGTGAATCAGTCATGTGCCGATTGTAGGCCATCGGCGATGACAGGCCGGATTGCCGAAGCGGGCGGCCGGCATTGCCTTACATCAACGCATCGGCCAGCCGTGCGATGCCTTCGCGGCTGCGCCGCCACGTGGGGCGGCTGCGCCACTGCTGCAGATCCAGCTGCCGCGACTCACGCAGATAGCCATCCTCGATCTCGCACAACTGCTGCACCAGCGCGCGGTCGTAGCAGATCAGGCCGATCTCGGCATTCAGCGCGAACGAGCGGATATCCATGTTGATCGAGCCGAGCACGGCGATGTCCTCGTCCACGCTCATGTGCTTGGCGTGCAGGAACTGCGGTTCGTACAGGGCGATGCGCACGCCACAGCGCAGCAGCTCGTCGTAGTACGCCTCCTGCGCCCACGAGGTCAGCCGCTGGTTGTTGCTGGCCGACAGGATCAGCTGCACCTGCACGCCGGACAACGCCGCAATGCGCAGCGCGCTCAACGTGGCTTCGTCCGGCACGAAGTACGGCGTAACCATCACCAGCCGCCGCCGCGCCAGGTGGATCAGTGCCGCGACCGCATCACGCGCGTTGCTGTACGGGTAGGCCGGGCCGCTGGGCAGCAGCTGGGTGGCGATGTCGTCGCTGCATTCGGGCACATCGGCGATCACGTCCAGGCGCTGGCCGGTTTCCATGTACCAGTCGCTGGCGAACACGGCTTCCAGATGCGCCACCGCCGGGCCGCGCACGCGCGCCACCAGCTCGCGGTTCGGGTGGCCGGGCACGAACTGCGGGCCCGCCAGGTTCTGCGAACCGACGTAGGCCACTTCGTTGTCGATCACCGCGATCTTGCGGTGGTTGCGCAGGTCCATGCGCCCGCTGCGGCGCCAGCGCAGGCCGCCGGGCAGCATCGCGCGCACTTCGATGTCGCGCGCCTGCAGGCGCTTGCGATAGGCGCGCAGGCCACGCTTGGCACCCACCGCGTCGAGCAGCACGCGGCATTGCACACCACGCGCCGCTGCGCGCTGCAGCGCCTCGACCACCGCCTCGCCCACCGCGTCATCGAACATCAGGTAGTACAGCAGGTGCACGCGGTCTTCAGCCTGGTCGATGTCGGCGATCAGCGTGTGCAGCGATTCGTCGTAGTCGGTCAGCAGGTCCACCGCGTTGCCGTGCACCGGCATGAAGTCGCCCTGGCGCTGCACCAGCGGCACGATCTCGGCGCAGGCAGTGTCCGGCTGCGGGGTCCAGCGCAGGCGATGCTGCAGCGCCTGTTCCTCGCGGATGACCTGCGAGGCCTCGGCCTGGCGGCGGATGCGCTCGCGCGACAGCCACGGGTGGCCGAACAGCAGGTACAGCGGCAGGCCCAGCAGTGGCACGAAGCCGACCAGCAGCAGCCAGCTACGCGCCGCCCCCGGCGTGGTGCGGGTGGGGATCCAGCACAGCGCGACCAGCCGGATCAGCCAGTCGATCAGCAGCAGGTAGGAACCCAGCAACCACTCGAACAGCATCGCGTCGCCCGTCGGGAGGTGATGGGCCATTCTGCCCAGCGGGGTGTGTAGAGTCGAGCCGCGCTCGACTGCTTTGAAGCCGTGTGCCAACCAAGGTTGGCACCTACCGGGTGGGGGGACAGCGTGCCAACCAAGGTTGGCACCTACCGGGTGAAGGGACAGCGTGTCGACCAAGGTCGACACCTACCGGGGGCGGGACAAGTTGCCAACCAAGGTTGGCACCCACCATCTGGATGCCAGGCATGAAAAAACCCGCCACAAGGGCGGGTTTCTTCGCGGGGATCAGCAATCCTTGCGGATTACTTGATCTTGCCTTCCTTGTACGGGACGTGCTTACGCACGACCGGATCGTACTTGGAGAATTCCATCTTCCCCGGGGTGTTCTTCTTGTTCTTGTCGGTCGTGTAGAAGTGACCGGTACCAGCGGTCGAAATCATACGGACCTTATCGCGCTTGCCTGCCATGATCGTCTACTCCTCAGACCTTTTCGCCGCGCGCACGCAGCTCAGCCAGAACGGAATCGATACCGTTCTTGTCGATGGTGCGCAGTGCATGCGCGGAAACACGAAGCTTCACCCAGCGGTTTTCGCTGGCAACCCAGAAGCGGCGCTCGTGCAGATTCGGCAGGAAACGACGACGGGTCTTGTTGTTGGCGTGCGAGACGTTGTTACCCGTCTGCACTCGCTTGCCGGAAACCTGGCATACGCGGGACATTGCGCACCTCGATAGTAAGTTGTGTCAGCCCGTAGCCCGGGAGACGGCGGCCTCGATGGTTGCCCACCACACGTCAAGAGAATCAAAGGGTTACGCTGGCGTTGGGCGGCCGGGGACGTGCTCCCGGGGGCGCCGCCCGGTAGAAAACCGGACACAGCGAGCCGCGCATTATGCACGGGTTCAAGCACTTGCGCAAGTTACCCACAGGCCGGGACTGAACCGGGAGGGCCGGGAGCCCACCAACCGGCATACTGGCCCGGTTCACTGCGGAGCTTTCCATGCGGCTGCTGGCCCTGACCTACGGAACCGAAGGCGATACGCGTCCGCTGGCCATGCTCTGCCATGGGCTGATTGGCGCAGGCCACGAGGTGACACTGCTGGCCGATGGCGGCACGCTGGGCAGCGCGCAGGCGCTGAATGTGCCCCATGCGTCCCTGGAAGGTGACATCCATGACGAAGTGGTCGCGCTGGTCTCGCGTGGCAACGGTGTTGCCGCCGCCAGTAGCGGACTGGCACGGATGGCGCTGCAGCATGTCACTGGCTGGATGCGGCAGGCGGACGCGGCGGCCGAGGGTTGCGACGCGATTCTGACGGGTGGGCTGGCGGCCTTTGTCGGCATGAGTGTGGGCGAACGCCGGGGTCTGCCGGTGATCGGGACCGGCATGATTCCACTGACCCCGACGCGTGCCTTCCGCTCCCCGTTCCTGCCGCCGGGACGCTCGCCGGGCTGGTTGAACCGGGCCAGCTATGGGCTGGTCAACGGCCTGATCTGGCGCCAGTTCCGCCAGCCGATCAACGAGGCCCGCAAGCAGCTGGGGCAATCGCCGCGCCGCTCGCTGTGGTCCGGCCTGCCGATGCTCTATGGCATCTCGCCGCAGCTGCTGCCGCCACCGACGGACTGGCCGGCCGACCACATCGTCTGTGGCCAATGGCGGTTTCCTGATGCGCCCTGGACGCCGCCGGCCGATCTGCAGGCCTTCCTCGACGCCGGGCCGCCGCCGGTCTATCTGGGCTTCGGCAGCATGACCGGCTTTGATCGCGAACGCGTGTTGCCGGCCCTGCTGCAGGCGTTGGCACCCAGCCGTGTCCTGCTGTTTCCCGGCTGGGTGGGACTGCCTGCGATGCGCTTGCCCGATTCTGTCTTCGTCCTGGGCCCGACCCCACACGAAGCGCTGTTCCCGCGTTGCGCATTCGCCATCCACCACGGTGGCAGCGGCACCACGCATTCGGCCTGCCGCGCCGGCATTCCTTCACTGGTGATGCCGTTCGCCGCAGATCAGTTCTTCTGGGCCGATCGCCTGTATCGGTTGGGCGTAGCACCGGCACCGTTGTCACCGAAGCGACTGGATGCAGCAGCGCTGGCAGCAGCCATCACCTTCGCTGCAACCGAAGCAACACGCGCACGCGCGGCGGCCTTGGGCGTGGCGATGAGCAGTGAGGACGGGGTGGCATGTGGCGTGGCAATGATCGAGCGCTGGTTGCGGCCGATGTAACGGCGACCAGGCCTCAGCGCAGATGCGGAATCACCTGGGCCAGTAGATGGGCATCCTTCAACGCGCCGTGCAGGCCGCGCTGGCTGGGAATGCGCAGGCGCTGCAACACATCGTCCAGTTTATTGCCCTGGCCTGGCCAGCGCCCGCGCGCCAGCTTCAGGCTGCAGGTGATGCGGCAATGCTGGGCCAGCGTGCCGGGGATGCCAGCCAGGCGCAGCTCGTTGTCCAGGAAACCCACGTCGAAGGTGGCGTTGTGCGCGACCATCTCGCTGCCACGCAGGAAGTCGAGCAGTTCGGCAGCCTTGCTGGAGAACAGCGGCTTGCCTACCAGCATCGCGTCGCTGATGCCGTGCACGCGCTGCGCGCCCCAGTCCACCTTGCGCTGCGGCTGCAGGTAGGTGTGGAACTGGCGGCCGGTGAGCTGGCCATCGATCAGTTCGACGGCACCGATTTCGATTACCCGGTGCCCCAGGCGGTGGGAGATGCCGGTGGTTTCGGTATCCAGTGCGACGATGCGGCTCATCAGGGTGTGCGTTCTCCAGTACGTGCAGCCGGATTTTCGCACGCGACCGATGCACTCACCCCAACGCTTCCACCACCCAATCAATGAACACCCGCAGCCGCTGGCTCATGTGCCGGTTGGGCGGGAACATCACATGCATCGGCATCGGTGGCAGCTGCCATTCGTGCAGCAGCGGCAGCAGCTCACCACGCGCCACGTGCGGTTTGGCCATGTAGCTGGGCAGCGCCACCACGCCGAGCCCCGCCAACGCAGCCGCCAGATAGGCGTTGCCGTCGTCGAAGCCGACCGTATAGCGGCCCTGCACCTCGACGCGCTCATCGCCACGCTGTGCAGTGAACACGCGGGCGCGGCCACTGCGCGGGCTGAGGAAACCGACCATGTGGTGATCCGGACCTTCCAGCGCGCGCGGGTCGGCTGGCAGCCCGAAGCGCTGCACATAGCCGGGGCTGGCATGGAAGCCGATCGGCAGCGCGCCGAGCGGCCGCGCCACCAGCGACGGGTCGGCTGGAGTGCCACCGCGGATCACGCATTCGACGTTGTCGGCGATGACATCCACCTCGCGGTCACTCACGCCGATGTCCAACTGGATCTCCGGGTAGCGCGCCTGGAAATCCGGCAGCGCCGGTACCAGCCGCAGCCGCGCGTAGGGCCCCGGCACATCCACGCGCAGTCGCCCACGCGGCTGCGTGGCGGCATCGCCCAGTCCGCCCTCCACCTCTTCCAGCTCAGCCAGCAGGCGGGCGATGCGCGGGTAGTAGGCCGCGCCATCGGCGGTGACGCTGACCCGGCGCGTGGTGCGGTTGAGCAACCGCAGCCGCAGGTGCGCCTCCAGCTGCTGCACCAGCTGGGTGGCCGTGGTGCGGCTGATCTGCAGGGTCTGCGCGGCGCGGGTGAAGCTGCCGGTTTCCACTACCCGGGCAAAGGCCCGCATCGCCTCGAAACGGTCCATGGCTGGCCATGATTGTTTGGAATTGGCAATCAATCTAGGCCGATCATCGCGGTTTATCCAGACAGCGCTGGCGGGGAGGATGGCGTTCTTTCCCACGGGTTCCTTCCCATGTCACAGCGCGATGTCGTTTTCCCCGCCGGCCGCCAGGCCCTGTACGAGCGCAACCGCTACTCGCCAGCGATCCGATCCAACGGCTTCCTGTTCGTTTCCGGCCAGGTCGGCAGCCGCGAGGACGGCTCGCCCGAACCGGATTTCGAAGCCCAGGTGCGCCGCGCCTTCGAGAATCTCAACGCGGTGCTGGCCGCCGCCGGCTGCACGTTCGAAGACGTGGTTGATGTGACGGTGTTCCTGGTCGACCCCGAGAAGAACTTCGAGAAGGCTTGGGCGATCGTGCCCGAGTACTGGGGCGAGGCGCCACACCCGACCCTGACCGGCATCGGCGTGACCTGGCTGTACGGATTCCAGTTCGAGATCAAGGTGATCGCGAAGCTGCCTGCAGACCGGTAATGCCGGCCGCTGGCCGGCAGCAGGGTGTCGGGGGTCGAAAAGCGTGTCGACCAAGGTCGACACCTACCAGGGCAGTCGGCGTGACCTGGCTGTATGGGTTCCAGTTCGAGATCAGGGTGATCGCGAAGCTGCCTGCAGACCGGTAGTGCCGGCCGCTGGCCGGCAGCAAGGTGTCGGAGGTCGAAAAGCGTGTCGACCAAGGTCGACACCTACCAGGGCAGTCGGCGTGACCTGGCTGTATGGTTCCAGTTCGAGATCAAGGTGATCGCGAAGCTGCCTGCAGACCGGTAGTGCCGGCCGCTGGCCGGCAGCAAGGTGTCGGGGGTCGAAAAGCGTGTCGACCAAGGTCGACACCCACCAGGGCAGGAGGTCGGCACCTGCCAGAGCTGGCGTGCCCGGCGCACCTGAACGGGAGGTTCCGACGAATTCCCGAGGTCACCATTGATATTGTATCCGGCGAAAACCGCTTGCTAGCCTCCCCTCCATGCGCCGGATCACCCGCCAACTGCGTACGTACCTGATGATGCTGCTGATGGCGGCATTCGTGGTCGTGCCGGTGGCCGACGCACTGGTGTGTGCGGTGGAACCGCATGCCAGCAGCGCCCATGTCGAATCCCTCGCGGACGATGCAGGCGGTGACAGCGACAGCAAGCACACGGGTGCCTGCACGCATAACCACTGCCACCACTCCACGCTGAGCCTGCCGGCGAACGATTTCGCGGCCTTCGGTACGCCACTGCCGGCGCGCTGGATGAATGCCGGCGACGCGGCGACCTATGCGGTCGCCCAGGATGAATTGACGCGTCCCCCCCGGGCGTGAGTTGAGCGCGTCCCGCAATCGCGGGCTCCCGTTTCACTCACAACCGGAATCCCCCTATGTCGATCCTGACACCTCGGTCGCCGCGCGCGGCCGGGCTGGTCGTCGCCGTGTTGCTGGGCCTGGCCCCGGCGGCATCGGTGATGGCGCAAGCCGCCCCCTCCTACGACACCCTGCTTGAACGCCTGGACCAGCTGCCCGGTACCCGTGTGGGTACGGCACTGGCCGAGGCCGCCGATGCGCGTGCCGACCAGGCCCGTGCGTTGCCCAATCCTTCCCTCTCCTACTCCGCCGAAAACGCCTGGGGCACCGGCTCCTATGGCGGCATGGGCAAGGCCGATACCGTGCTCACCCTGTCCCAGCCGCTGGAGGTCTGGGGCCAGCGTGGCGCGCGTGTCCGTGCCGCCCGCGCCGAGGCACAGGCCGCCAACCTGCGTGGTGCCCAAAGCCGCAGCGACGTGGCCAGCCAGCTGGCGGTGGTCTACGCACAGGCGGAAAGCGCACTGCGCCGCTACACCCTGGCCGAAGAAGCACTGACCCTCACCCGCGATGACGCCAACGCCGTCAACGCGATGGTCAAGCAGGGCCGCGAGCCACAGCTGCGCGCGGTGCAGGCGCAGAGCGAAGTGGCCAATGCCAGCGCTGCGCTGGATGAAGCGCAGGCGTTCCGCGACGCCGCGCTGGCCCGCCTGGCCGGTGCCGCGCTGCTGGATGCGCCGGTGCATTCGATTGACGACAGCCTGCTCGACCGTGCCCCGCCGCTGCCGCGTGGCGCCACCGACGTGGCGCTGGCCGTGCGCATCGCCGAAGCCGAAGCCGATGCAGCCGGCAAGCTGGTCGACGTGGAGCGCAAGCGCGCCCTGCCGGATCTGAGCGTCACCGCCGCGCAGACCCGCTTCCGCGAAGGCGGCGAGCGTGCCTACAACCTCGGGGTCAGCCTCAGCATCCCGCTGTTCGACCGCAACCGCGGTGGCATCCGCGCCGCCAATGCCGACCAGCGCGCGGCCGAGGCACGCCTGGACCAGCAGCGCCGCGACAGCGAGGCCGAGCGCCTGTCCGCCGTGGCTGGGCTGAAGGCGGCCGGCAGCCGTACCCGCGCCGCCGATGAAAGCGTGGTCGCCGCCGAAGAGGCGTATCGCCTCGCACGCGTCGGCTTCGACGCCGGACGCATCTCGCAGCTGGAACTGCGCAGCACGCGCAGCGCCCTCATCGCCGCCCGCGGCACCGCCGTGGATGCGCGCCTGTCGCGCGTCGGCGCCGAAATCGATCTTGCCCGCCTTGAAGGGCGCGCACCTTTTGTGGAGGCCAAATGACTCTCTCCCGTACTTTCCCGCTGATCGGCGGCGTGCTGCTGACCGTCCTGCTGGCCGGCTGCGCCGGCAATGCGCAGACGCCTGCCAATGAAGACCCCGCTGCGGCCAAGGCCGGTACCGACGATGGCCACGGCCATGCCGCCGACAGCAAGGAGGCCAAGGCGGAAACCGCCAAGGCCCCCGCCGACGCCGATGAAGGCGTGGTGCAGCTGACCCCGGAACAGATCAAGGCGTCCGGTATCGAGGTGGTCGCCATCGGTCGCGGTGGCGGTGGCTCCACGCGCCTGTCCGGCCGGGTCGAGCCGTCGGTGGGCGCACGCGCGTCGGTGGCGTCCACGGTGACCGGCCGCGTCGAACGCGTGCTGGTCGCGCCAGGCACGGCGGTGAAGCAGAACCAGGCGCTGGCGATCGTGGTCAGCGGTGAGGCTGCGGTGTTCCGCGCCAATGCGCTGGCTGCATCGGCCGAAGCCGAGGCCGCGCGCCTGGCCTATGGCCGCGACAAGGCGCTGGTCGACCAGGGCGTGGTCGCCCGCCAGGAACTGGAGGCCTCGCGCGCCCGCTCGCTGGCGGCACAGGCCCAGGCCGCTGCCGCGCAGGCACAGGCCGCTGCCAATGGTGCGCCCGATGCCAGCGGCCGCGTGCGCATCACCAGCCCGGTGGCCGGCATCGTCGGCAACGTGCAGGTCACCCCGGGCGGCGTGGTCGCTGCCGGCAGCGCGGTGGCCGATGTCGCCGATCCGGCGATGAACGAACTGGTGTTCACCGCGCCGCCCGCGCTGGCCGCACAGGTCACGCCCGGCATGAAGCTGGAAGTGAGCGTGCCGGGTGGCAGCTTCACCGCCACCGTCACCGGGTCGGCCGCCGATGTCCGCCAGCAGGGCGGCGTCGCGGTGATCCGTGCCACGCCGGTGGATGCCGCGCTACCGCCGGCCGGTTCGCCGGTATCGGCGGTGGTCGTCACCGAAGGCCAGGATGGCTCGCTCAGCGTGCCCGCCGATGCGGTGCAGAACGTCGATGGCAGCAGTGCGGTGTTCGTCGCCGTCGAAGGCGGCTTCAAGGCGCAGCCGGTGCTGGCTGGCCGTCGTGCTGGTGACCGTATCGAGATCCTCGGTGGGCTGACCGGCAACGAGCGCATCGTCGGCGCCAACGCCTTCCTGCTCAAGGCCGAACTGGCCAAGGGCGAAGCCGAGCACGGCCACTGAGGAGGCGACCATGTTCAAGCTGATCATTGAAACAGCGGTGCGCCACCGCTGGCTGGTGGTGTTCATGGCGGCGCTGATCGCCGCCGTGGGCCTGTTCCAGCTGGGCAAGCTGCCGATCGACGCGGTGCCGGACATCACCAACCGCCAGGTGCAGATCAACACGGTGGCACCTGCACTGACCCCGGAGCAGATCGAACGGCAGGTGACTTACCCGCTGGAAACCGCGCTGGCCGGCATTCCCGGCCTGACCACCACGCGTTCGTTGTCGCGCAACGGCTTCTCGCAGGTCACCGCGATCTTCACTGATGCCACCGACATCTACTTCGCCCGCCAGCAGGTGGCCGAACGCATGCGCGAGGCATCGGAAGACCTGCCCGATGGCGCGTCGCCGATGCTGTCGCCGGTCACCACCGGCCTCGGCGAGGTACTGATGTGGACGGTGGACTTCACCGCGTTCGATCCGGCCAGGCTGGCCAAGCCCGGTGAAGCGGGTTGGCAGGCCGGCGAGGTCTACCGCACGCCGGAAGGCAACCTGCTTCGCACGCCGGAAGAACGTGCCACCTACCTGCGCACCGTGCAGGACTGGATCATCGCGCCGCAGATGCGTTCCAGCCCGGGGCTGGCCGGCGTCGATACGGTCGGCGGCTACGTCAAGGAATACGGCGTGCATCCGGACAGCGCCAAGCTGGCCGCGCACGGCCTCGGCCTGGCCGACCTGGTCACTGCCCTGCAGCGTTCCAACGTGCAGGCCGGTGCCGGTTTCGTGCAGCGTGCGGGCGAAGGCCTGGTGGTACGTGCCGACGGCCTGGCGCTGACCACCGACGATCTGGCACAGGCCCCGGTAGCCACCCGCAATGGCGTGGTGGTGCGCGTGGCCGATGTGGCCGACGTCGACCTGAGCCGCGCACCGCGCCTGGGTGCGGCCAGCCGCAACGGCCATGAAGCCGTGCTGGGTACCGCGCTGATGATCGCCGGCGGCAACAGCCGCACCGTGGCGCAGGCAGCTGCGGCGCGCCTGGAACAGGTGAACAAATCGCTGCCGGCCGACATCGTGGCGGCACCGGTGCTGGACCGCAGCGTGCTGGTCAATTCCACCATCAAGACCGTGGCCAAGAACCTCACCGAGGGTGCGCTGCTGGTGGTGGTGGTGCTGTTCCTGCTGCTGGGCAACCTGCGTGCAGCAACGATCACCGCGCTGGTGATTCCGCTGTCGTTCCTGTTTGCAGTGATCGGCATGAACCGCTTCGGCATCAGCGGCAACCTGATGAGCCTGGGTGCGCTGGACTTCGGCATCCTGGTGGACGGTGCGGTGATCGTGATCGAATCGACGCTGCTGATGCTGGGCCAGCGCCGCGCCGAACTGGGCCGTGCATTGACCGCGATGGAACGCCTGCGCGTGGCCGCTGATTCGGCGCGCAAAATGGCACGCCCGGCGGCCTTCGGGCAGCTGATCATCCTGCTGGTGTTCGCGCCGATCCTTACCCTGGAAGGCGTGGAGGGCAAGACGTTCCACCCGATGGCGGCCACGTTCATGCTGGCCCTGGTCGGTGCCTTCATATTCTCCTTCACCTTCGTGCCGGCGATGGCCGCACTGCTGGTGCGCGAGCCCAAGGTGAAGGACGGCGATACACATGTTGACGATGGCGAGCACGAAACCAAGCTGATCCGCGTGCTGCGTGCGCGCATCGAGCCGGTGGTGCGCAGGGCCGTGGCGCATCCGCGCACGGTGCTGGCCGGTGCGGTGATGATGGTGGTGGTGGGCATCGGCTCGTTCTCGCTGCTGGGCCGCGAGTTCATGCCGACGCTGGACGAAGGCAACGTGGCGATGCAGGCCCTGCGCGTGCCGTCGACGTCGCTGGAGCAGTCGCTGGCGATGCAGCTGGCGCTGGAAAAGGCGATTGCCAAACAGCCGGAAGTGGAAACCGTGTTCTCACGCACCGGTACCGCCGAGGCAGCGATCGACCCGATGCCGACCAACATCTCCGACAGCGTGATCGTGCTCAAGCCACGCAAGGACTGGCCGGATCCGAAGCTGGGCAAGGACGCGCTGGTGGCACGCTTCGAAAAGCTGGCCGGGCAGCAGCTGGGCAACAGCTTCGAATTCAGCCAGCCGATCGAGCTGCGCTTCAACGAGCTGATTTCCGGCGTGCGTACCGACCTGGCGGTGATGATCTTCGGCGATGACTTCAGCCAGCTGCAGAAAGTGGCCGACCAGGTGGCGTTGAAGCTGCGTGCGGTGAACGGTGCGGCCGACGTGCGGGTGGAACAGATCTCCGGCCTGCCCACGCTCAATGTGGCCATCGACCACGTGGCGGCGGCGCAGTACGGCCTGACTGCCGCGGACGTGAGTGATGCGCTGTCCACCGGCATTGGTGGCACGGCGGCCGGCAAGATCTTCGAAGGTGATCGCCGCTTCAACGTGGTGGTGCGCCTGGACGATGCCTCGCGCAACGATCCGGACCAGTTGGCGTCGTTGCCGATTGCTACGCCATCGGGGCTGGTGATTCCGCTGTCGTCGGTCGCGCGTATCACGGTCAGCGAAGGACCGAACCAGATCAGCCGCAACAACGGCAGCCGCCGCGTGGTGGTGCAGGCCAACGTGCGTGGCCGCGACCTGGGCGGCTTCGTCGGCGAAGCGCAGGCAGCGGTGGCCGACGTGGCACTGCCGCCGGGTGCCTACCTGACCTGGGGTGGCCAGTTCGAGAACCTGCAGCGCGCGGAAAAGCGGCTGGCAACGGTGGTGCCGGTAGTGTTCCTGCTGATCGGCAGCCTGCTGTTCATGGCGCTGCGCAGCGGCAAGGAAGCCATTCTGGTGTTCAGCTGCGTGCCGTTGGCGCTGGTCGGCGGCATTCTCGCGCTGCTGCTGCGTGGCATGCCGTTCTCGGTGTCGGCGGCGGTTGGTTTCATCGCCGTGTCCGGCGTGGCCACCTTGAACGGCCTGGTGCTGATGCAGGCGATCCGCGAGCGCCTGGATGCCGGTGACCTGCCGCTGCAGGCGGCGATCAACGGTGCATCGAGCCGTATCCGTGCGGTGCTGACCACGGCGCTGGTGGCGATCGTCGGCTTCATTCCGATGGCGATCGCCAGCGGTTCCGGTGCGGAAGTGCAGAAGCCGCTGGCGACGGTGGTGATCGGTGGCCTGATCACCGCCACCGTGCTGACCCTGCTGGTGCTGCCGACCTTCGCGGCGCGGGTGGCCAAGCCAAGGGCGGTGGGCTGAAAGACCACGGGGTCGGATCCTGCGATCCGACCCCGTTTTCCAATCAGGGGTAGTGCCGGCCGCTGGCCGGCAATGTCAAACGTTTGCGGTGCATGCGGGTTGCCGGCCAGCGGCCGGGGGTAGCGCCGCCGTGGGCCGGCCAAGTCAACAGGGGGGGGGGGCCGGGGGGCGCCCCCCCCCCCCCCGCCACTACCCTTGCACGGTCAGGCCTTCTTGCGTTCGGCGATGTAGGCCTGGATCTGCTGTTCCAGCACCGGCAGGGGCACCGAGCCCTGCTTGAGCAGGGTGTCGTGGAAACCCTTGATGTCGAACTTGTCGCCCAGCTCCTTCTCTGCCTGCGCACGCAGGCGCACGATGGCGATCTCCCCCAGCTTGTAGCTCAGGGCCTGGCCCGGCCAGGAAATGTAGCGGTCCACTTCGGTGGTCACTTCATGCTCGCTCAGCGCGGTGTGGTCACGCAGGTAGGCCAAGGCCTGCTCGCGGCTCCAGCCCTTGCTGTGCACGCCGGTGTCGATCACCAGGCGCGTGGCGCGCCACATTTCGTAGGTCAGGCGGCCGAAGTCCTCATACGGGGTTTCGTAGATGCCCATTTCCACGCCCAGCTTCTCGCAGTACAGCGCCCAGCCTTCGCCGTAGGCGGAGATGTAGGCGTTGCGGCGGAACTCGGGCAGGTTCTTCTGCTCAGCGGCAATGGCACCCTGCAGCGCGTGGCCCGGATCGGATTCATGCAGGGTCAGCGCCGGCAGGTTGTACAGCGGGCGCGACGGCAGGTTGTAGGTGTTGAGCCAGTAGGTGCCCATGCCACCGCGGCCGGCGGTCCAGAACGGCGCGATGTCCGGCGGCACCGGCACGATGGTGAAGCGCGCGCGCGGCAGCGTCATGTACTTGCCGAGCTGACCGTCGGCCCGCTTGGAGATCCATGCGGCGCGCGACAGCAGCTCTTCCGGCGTCTTGGCATAGAACTGCGGATCGGTACGCAGGAAGGTCAGGAACTCGGCGAAGCTGCCCTTGAACTTCACCTGCTTGATGATGTCGTTCATTTCCTTCTGGATGCGTGCGACTTCATCCAGACCGATGCGATGGATCTCGTCCGGCGACAGGTCCAGCGTGGTGTATTCGTGGATCTGCTGCTTGTAGTACGCCTTGCCGCCCGGCATCGCTTCGGCGGCCAGGGTGGTGCGCGCCTGCGGCACGTACTCGTTGACGAAGAAGGTGCGCAGCTGCTGGAACGCCGGCACGACCTTGCCACTGATCGCTTCCCGCGCCTGCGCCTGCAGCCTGGTCTGTTCGGCGGCCGGGATGCTGTTGGGCAGCTTCTTGAACGGCGCGTACAGCGGCGACTCGGTGGGATCCATCAGCTCGGCGACGGTGGCGATGGACACTTCGCGGCCATCGAGCACCGCGCGCGGCACGCTGAAACCTCGCTTCAGGCCGGCGCGCATGTTTTCGGTCTGCTGGCCGAAGTAACGCGGTACATCGTTCAGGCGTGCGATGTAGTTCTGGTAGTCCTGCACGGTCTTCATCTCGCGCCGGGCCATGAAGGACAGGTTGGACCAGAACGAGGAGTCGGCGTTGAACGGCATCTCGTAGCCACGCAGGCGCACTTCTTCGGCCAGGTTGAACACCTGATCGCGGTAGATCGCGTAGTTGACCTGGTTGTCGGGCGAGAGCGTCTTCGGGTCGATCTTCTTCAGTGCAGCCAGGGTCTCGTCCCACACCTTCAGGCGCGCCTGCTGCGCGGCCGGGCCGACATCGGGCATGCGGGTGGCGTTGGCTGGCGCGTCTTCGTCCTCGCTGGCCTCGCCGCCGCCCTCCTGGCGCCACTTCCATTCCTTCTCGTACAGCGCGCGGAAGGCGGCATCGGCGGGCGATTCGGTGGCCACGCTGGCCGGTGCGGCGGCGGCGGGCGGCGCGGCCAGGGCTACGGCAGGGGCGGACAGGGCGATCAGCAGGGCAACGGCAAGACGGGTTTTCACGAGCACAGGTTCCCGGGAAGGCAGACCCCGATGATGGCACCGCCCACGGCCCGTGGCATGGGACGAAGGTCCTGCCTGCGCAGCAGACCGGGGCCCCGGTAGCGGCCAACCTTGGTTGGCCCCCCAAACCCAGCGCCGACCAAGGTCGGCATCTACCGTAGCGTGGTAGACCGGGGCTCCGGTAGCGGCCAACCTTGGTTGGCCCCCAAACCCAGCGCCGACCAAGGTCGGCAGCTACCGGATGAGGCCCCGAAGACCTAGTGGCTGGCCTTGTCCCGCTTCCAGCCCCGGTGCTTGATGTCCAGCTGCAGGCTGTACAGCGCGGTGAACGCCGGGAACAGGTTCTGCAGCACGCCCACCGAGTCCTGCTTGGCCGAGAACAGGAAGTAGCTCAGCGTCATCAGGCTGCCGACCACGCTCATGTACCAGAACAGGCGTGGGATCACCGGCTTGCCCGCACGCTTGGAGGCGATGAACTGGACCAGCCAGCGGCCCCCGAACATCAGCGCGCCGGTATAGCCGATCAGCTTCCAGCCGGTCACATGCAGGCCGGTCCAGTACAACCAGGTCAGCGGCTGGTCGAGCCAGTGCAGCTCCAGATCCATCAACGCTCCTCCACCGCGGTGCGCTTGCTGCGGGTGATCAGCCAGGCCACGCCACGCAGGTCACGGA
Organism: Stenotrophomonas sp. SMYL86; assembly: GCF_036320025.1. Taxonomy (NCBI): domain Bacteria; kingdom Pseudomonadati; phylum Pseudomonadota; class Gammaproteobacteria; order Lysobacterales; family Lysobacteraceae; genus Stenotrophomonas; species Stenotrophomonas sp. SMYL86. The sequence continues at coordinate 44,523 of NZ_JAWIRU010000011.1, read as the reverse complement.
TGCCAACCAGGGCGCGGCCGAGGTTGTTGTACTTGGAGACACCGGCGGTACGGTGGCGGTGGTTGACCGGCACGCTGGTGGTCTTCCAGCCGGCGCGCTGCATCAGCGCCGGCAGGTAGCGGTGCATGTGGTCGAAATACGGCAGGTCGAGGAACGCGCTGCGCTCGAACAGCTTGATGCCGCAGCCGGTATCGGGCGTATCGTCGCGCAGCATGCGTGCACGGATGGCGTTGGCCCACTTGCTGGCCCAGCGCTTGCTGCCGCTGTCCTGGCGGTTGACGCGCCAGCCGGCAAACAGCTTCACCTGCGCCTCGGCCGCATCGCGCGCCGCCAGCAGCTTGGGAATGTCGGCCGGATCGTTCTGCCCGTCACCATCCAGGGTCGCGATCCACGGCGCACGTGCGTGCTTGACGCCGGTGCGCACGGCGGTGCTCTGCCCGCTCTGGTTCACATGGTGCAGCACCCGCAGTTCCGGGGTGGTCGCCTTCAGGCCCTGCAGCACCGCCAGGGTGTCATCGCGCGAGTGGTCGTCGATGTAGACGATCTCGAACGGAAGCCGCCCACGCAGTGCGGCGGTGATTTCGGCAACCAGCGGGGCGACATTGTCGCGTTCGTTGAACACCGGGACGACAACGGAAAGCTCGGGTTGGCTCATAAGGCACTCGGCCAAAGGGGGACAAAGACCGCGCATTCTCCGAAGCCGAGGTTATCCGAAGATGAATCCGGCTGTGTGAGGATCCCTCCTCAGGCGCGGTCGCCAAAGTACTCGCGGCACCACTGCACGACGGGGGGCAACCCTGCTTCGATCGGGGTCACCGCGTCGAAGCCGAATGCGTCATGGGCGCGCCGGGTATCGGCCATCGTGCGCACCATGTCGCCCGGCTGCATCGGCTTGTAGACCTTCTGCGCGGGGCGACCGGCGGCCTGCTCGATCACGCTGATGAAGCGCTCCAGCTCGACCGGCCTATGGTTGCCGAGGTTGAACACCCGGTGCGGTACCGGACCATCGGCCGGATGCGCGAGCGCGCCGAGAATACCGGACACGATGTCGGAGACATGTGTGAAGTCGCGCTGCATGCGGCCTTCGTTGAACACGTCGATCGGCCGCCCGGCCAGCACCGCGCGCGAGAACAGCAACGGTGCCATGTCCGGCCGGCCCCACGGGCCATACACGGTGAAGAAGCGCAGGCCGGTGGCATGCAGGCCGTACAGCTGCGCGTAGGTGTAGGCCATCAGCTCGTTGGCCGCCTTGGTGGCCGCATACAGCGAGCGCGGCTGGTCCACGCGCTGGTCCTCGGAGAACGGCGGCGTGGCCGAATCACCGTAGACCGAGCTGCTCGACGCATACACCAAGTGCTGCACGCCACGGTGGCGGCACAGCTCGAGCATGTTGACGAAGCCGATCAGATTGCTGTCGACGTAGGCCTGCGGATTCTCCAGCGAATAGCGCACGCCGGCCTGTGCGGCCAGGTGGATCACCGCAGTCGGCTTCACTTCATCGAACAGCGCCGCCAGGCCTTCGCGATCAGTCAGGTCGAGCGTGCGCAGGTCCAGCGCCGGGCACAGCGCGGCCACGCGGTCGCGCTTGATCTGCGGGTCGTAGTAGTCGTTGAAGTTGTCCAGGCCGACCACCGGCTGGCCCGCCTCCAGCAGCGCGCGGGCGGTGTAGGCACCGATGAAGCCGGCAGCGCCGGTAAGCAGGATGGTCATGGCAGGGGCCCGGAAGCAGAAATTCAGGCCCCTGATGTTACCGGTCTCAGAACAAACCGAAACGCTTCCTGGCGACGTTGACCCGGCCCGGCTCGATCACATCGTTGATCTGCTTCGCATCGAAGCGGTCGAGCAGGGCGTCGGCGCCCTTCTTCAGCTTCAGGTCCATCTCTTCCGGATACAGCGGCACCAGGCTCATGAAGCTGATGGTCCTGCCATCCTCCAGCTCCAGCGTGGCGAAGTCCTCCGGAGCAGTCACCGGCATCAGCACGATGGCACCGTCGAAGCCTGCTCCGGGCGCATAAGGCTCGCTGGGATGGCCGTTGGGAATGGTGTGGCCGAAGCCCAGCCACGTGTCGTACTCGTGCGGCAGCCGCGCCATGCCCTTCAGCAGGCGCACCGGCCAGTAATTGCGCTCGTCCTCGAAGGCGTCCTGGGACATCGGCCAGTCGGCCGGCAGGGTCACCATCAGCTCCATGTAGCGCGGCACATCCGCGTCCACGTCGGCGGGCACGGTCATCGGCAGGTCGCTCATGCCGGAGGTGACCAGGCGCAGGTACGGGCAGTGGTCATTGGCCGGCACCACGTGCACGTCAATGTGCACCAGGTCGGAAATGAGTTCGTGCAGGACCGTGGCGATCGGTCCGAGATGGCGCTCGATATGGCCGCTGATCGCTTCGATGTGCTGCTCTTCGCCGATGGCGAGCACAAAGTCCTTTTCGCGCCGGTGCCTCAGTATCTGGGTACCGTCCGGGCTGACGTCCTCGTACTCGTATTCGTTGCTCATGTCCTGCTCCCTGGATGAGGCCACGGACCGGAGAGCAGTGCATCCCCCGGCGCGCGCGGCGGTGCGTTCCCTGTCACCTACAGGACGCGGCAGGAACAGGCCGCATCCCCTGGCGCTGCGCCGGGCTCAGCCCTGGCGCGTACGCAGCTTTTCCAGCACACCGTCCAGGGTATCCAGGTCGGTGTAATGGATGATCAGCTTGCCCTTGCCACCGCGGCCGTGGCTGATCGCCACCTTGGCCCCCAGCGATTCGGACAGCTCGGTTTCCAGCGAGGCGATGTCGGCCTGCTGCACCTTCGGCGCGGCCACCGGGCGATTGCTGGGCACCTTGCCGGCGGCGAAGGCCTGCGCACGGCGCTCGACCTCGCGCACCGACCAGCCTTCGTCGGCCGCTTCCTGCGCCAGCTTGCCGGCCAGCTCGGGGGCCAGGGTCAGCAGCGCGCGGGCATGGCCCATTTCCAGGCGGCGGGTTTCCAGCAGCAGGCGGATTGCCACCGGCAGCTCCAGCAGGCGCAGCAGGTTGGACACCGCCGCACGCGAGCGGCCGACGGCCTCGGCAGCCTCGGCATGGGTCAGGGTGAATTCGCTGATCAGGCGCTGCAGCGCTTCGGCTTCTTCCAGCGGGTTGAGGTCTTCGCGCTGGATGTTCTCGATCAGCGCCATCGCGATGACGGTGCGGTCTTCCAGCTCGCGCACCACCACCGGCACTTCGTCCAGGCCGGCCAGCTGCGATGCGCGCCAACGGCGTTCACCGGCGACGATCTCGTAGTTGCCTGCCGGCAGCTGGCGCACCAGGATCGGCTGGATCACGCCCTGCGACTTGATCGAATCAGCCAGCTCGGAGAGCTTGCCCTCGTCCATCTCGCGGCGCGGCTGGTACTTGCCCGGCTGCAGCTGGCCCACGGCCAGCTTGCGCAGCACTTCACCCGGCAGCGGCTCGATCACCGCGGTGGTGGCCTGCACCTGGCTGACCGCCCCCTTGGGACCGAGCAGGGCATCCAGGCCACGGCCGAGGCCTCGCTTCTTGGCTGCCGGCTTGCTGCTGGTCATCAGACGGTCTCCACGGCCTTGGCGGCCTTGTTGCGTTCGTTGTTGCGGCGGATGATCTCGCCGGCCAGGCCCAGGTAGGCCACGCCACCGCGCGAGGCACGGTCGTAGCCGACGATGCTCTGGCCATGGCTGGGTGCCTCGGCCAGGCGCACGTTGCGCGGCACGATGGTGCGGAACACGCGGTCGCCGAAGTGCTCGGTGAGCTCGGCCGAGACCGCGTTGGCCAGGTTGTTGCGCACATCGAACATGGTGCGCAGCACGCCTTCGATCTCCAGCGCCGGGTTGAGGTTGGCACGCAGCGCTTCGATGGTTTCCACCAGCGCGCTCAGGCCTTCCAGTGCGTAGTACTCGCACTGCATCGGTACGATCACCGAATCGGCGGCGGCCAGCGCGTTGAGCGTCAGCAGCGACAGCGCCGGCGGGCAGTCGATCAGGATGTAGTCGTACTCGTCGCGGATCGGTGCCAGCGCGCGCTTCAGGCGCTGCTCGCGCTCGCTCTGCGCCATCAGCTGGATCTCGGCCGCAGTCAGGTCGATGTTACCCGGCAGCAGGTCGTAGCCTTCGGCCGTCTGCACGCGCACATCGGCGGCGCTGGACTCGCCCAGCAGCAGATCGTAGGTGGAGGAGACCAGCTCGCGCTTGTCCACGCCACTGCCCATGGTCGCGTTGCCCTGCGAATCCAGGTCGACCAACAGCACGCGCTTGGGTGCGTTGGCCAGGGAAGCGGCCAGGTTGACGGCGGTCGTGGTCTTGCCGACGCCACCCTTCTGGTTGGCGATGGCGATGATGCGGGCCATGCGGGTGTGCCTCGTCGACGTGTGCTGGGACCGGTCATTATGCGTACAACCGGGCCCTTGCGGAAATCGTGGATCGCCAACCTCTTGTTCCACAAGGGGCTGGCGACGGGAATCAGGGACCTGTAACAGTGACCAGGTGGCGTTCGCCGGCCAGGCCGGGCACGCTCAGCGGGGTCACCTCGCGCACCTGCCAGCCAACCGGCAGCTCCGCGATCTCTTCATGCGGGTAGACGCCCTTCATGGCCAGCAGCACGCCACCGGGGCGCAGCAGGTGGCCACCAACGCGGACGATGCCGGCCAGGGTGTCCATCGCACGCGCGGTCAGCTGGTCGTAGTGGCCAGCTTCGTCCAGCGCCTCGGCGCGCGATTCGGCCACGCGGGCATTGCCCAGACCGAGCTGGCGCACGGCCTCGCGCATGAAGCGCGCCTTCTTGCCGTTGCTCTCGACCAGAGTGACCTGCAGGCCCGGGCAGGCGATCGCCAGCGGGATGCCAGGCAAGCCGGGGCCGGTGCCGAGGTCGGCCAGGCTGCCGTCAGCCACGAACGGCTGCATCGCCAGCGAGTCGAGCAGGTGACGGGTGACCATCTCCTGCGGGTCGCGGATTGCGGTGAGGTTGTAGGTGCCGTTCCAGCGGTGCAGCAGGGCCAGGTAGCGCAGCAGCGGCGGCGCCAGCGCGGCGTCCAGGCCCATGCTGGCCAGGCCCTGTTCCAGCGTGGCAGCCACGCTGGCGGGAAGTGGGTGTTCGCTCATGCCGCCATTATCGCCGGTTTTGCGCGCTGATTCCCCGCTTCAGTGTGGATACCAGGCCAATGCGGCGCGGAACTGGCCGGTGGCCTGCCATTCGTGCAGGTGCCAGCGCGCGGCCTCGCCCAGTTCCGGGTCGCACCAGCGCAGGTGCAGGGCGCCATCGGCCCCCGGCGCCAGCTGCAGGCGATGCAGGCCGAACGAGATGCCCTGCCCGTGCGCCTTCAGCATCGCTTCCTTGGCGCACCACACGCGGAAGAACCAGTGCTCGCGCCCGGCCTCGTCCAGGCTTTCCAGCCAAGCCACCTCCTCGGGGTGGAAGAAGCGCTGCACGATCTCCAGCAGGCGGGCCCGCGGCCGCAGCAGCTCCAGGTCCACGCCCAGCCGCACGCCTTCGCCCAGCGCCACCAGCAGCACCTCGCCGCTGTGGCTCCAGCCGGTGCCGTAGTGGGCCAGCGCACCGCTCAGCTCCGGCCGGCCCTTGTCATCACGGACCAGTGGCAGCGTCTCCGGGTCGGCGCCCAGCGCCTGCGCCAGCACCTGCCGCGCCTGCGGTTCGCCGCGGTGGCCCGGCACGTGCGGGCACCGCCAGACCGTCACCGGGCCGAAGCGCCACGGGCCGTCGAGGGTGGCTGGCAGGCTCATCCGCACGCGCCCGTCACGCAATTCCACGACGGGTTCACGGCCCTGCGCGTCAACTGGTCACAGTTCCCCACCGGAGGTTCGATCATGGGCATCATCATCTGGCTGATCGTCGGCGGCATCGTAGGCTGGCTGGCCAGCATCATCATGAAGCGCGATGCCCAGCAGGGCATCATCCTCAACATCGTGGTCGGCATCGTCGGCGCGCTGATTTCCGGCTGGCTGTTCGGCGGCGGCATCAACGAAGCGATCACCATCCGCACCTTCCTGTTCTCGCTGATCGGTGCGGTGATCCTGCTGGCGATCGTCAACCTGTTCACCCGCAAGAGCATACGGTGATCTGAGGGTAGTGCCGGCCGCTGGCCGGCAGATGTTTCAGGACGGGCCCGGCAATCGCCGGGCCCCGTTCTGTAGAGTCGAGGGTTGTCGGCGGGCTGGGGGGTGAGGGGCGCGACGGCGCGGCGCCTGAGCACCC
>NZ_JAWIRU010000011.1:37234-38307 GCF_036320025.1 Stenotrophomonas sp. SMYL86 | reverse complement strand
CAGGACGGGCCCGGCAATCGCCGGGCCCCGTTCTGTAGAGTCGAGCTTGCTCGACTGCATGGGAGATCAGTCGAGCAAGCTCGACTCTACTTCCACCCACGCCGGCGCATGGTCGCTCGGGCGTTCCCAGGTACGCGGCTCGCGGTCGATGCCCGAGGCCACCGCACTGCCCTTCAGTGCTTCGGAGACCAGGGTCAGGTCGATGCGCAGGCCCAGGTTGCGGCGGAAGCCGGCCGCACGGTAATCCCACCAGCTGAAGGTGCCCGCCTCGTCGTTGTGCAGGCGGAAGCCATCGTGCAGGCCCAGCTGCAGCAGCTTGTTGAGTGCGCCGCGCTCGGCGGTGGAGGTCAGGATGTGGTTTTCGTTCCACACCTCCGGGTCGTGCACATCGCGCGCGTCCGGGGCGATGTTGAAGTCGCCCATCACGATCAGCTTCGGGTGCCGCTGCAGTTCTTCGGCGATCCACGCATGCACCGCCTCCAACCAGCGCAGTTTGTAGTCGTACTTGTCGGTGCCGATGTCCTGGCCGTTGACCACGTACAGGTTGATCACCCGCAGGTCACCGAAGGTACCGGCGATGACGCGCTTCTGCTCGTCCTCGAAGCCGGGAATGCCGATCTGCACGTCCTGCGCCGGCTCACGCGACAGCAGCGCCACGCCGTTGTAGGTCTTCTGGCCGGCGAACACGCTGCGGTAGCCCGCGGCGATCAGCGCCGAATCGGGGAACTTGTGGTCCTCCAGCTTGGTTTCCTGGATACCGACGATGTCCGGGCCGAACTCCTTGAGCCACTGCTCCAGGTGCGGCAGGCGGACATTGAGCGAATTGACGTTCCACGAGGCGATCTTCATGGGGGCATTCTAACCGGGTGGGCCTTGATGGGCGCCCCTATACCCCGGTAGACGCCAACCTTGGTTGGCGCCAGCAATCACCGTGTGCCAACCAAGGTTGGCAACTACCGGAAGGGGCCGCGCGGGTTGGCACCTACCGGTAGTGGGGGGGGGGGGGGGGGGGCGCCCCCCGCCCCCCCCCCGCACCCCCGGGGGGCGGGGGCCGGCCGGGCCCCCCCCGCACG
>NZ_JAWIRU010000011.1:14232-37224 GCF_036320025.1 Stenotrophomonas sp. SMYL86 | reverse complement strand
GTGGCGCCCCTCCACCCCCCCCTCCCCCCCCCCCGCCCCCCCCCCGGGGCGGCCCCCCCCCCCCCCGCCACTACCGAAGCAGCAGCTTCAACAACCCCGCAATCTTCGAATACGGCGGCCGCAGCCGGTCACTGGCAGCCCAGCGCGACTGCCACAGCACCGGCAGCCGCTTGCTCATGGCATCGAACCCGGCCCGGCCGTGGTACGCGCCCATGCCGCTGGCCCCCACCCCGCCAAACGGCAGGCCATCGGCGGCGAAGTGCAGCAGCGTGTCATTCACCGTCACCCCGCCGGCCACCACCTGGCCGAGGATGCGCTCCACCGTGGCCCGGTCATGGCTGAAGGGATACAGCGCCAGCGGCCGGTCGCGCGACAGCACGTCGGCCAGCGCCGCATCCAGATCCGGGTACGCCCGCACCGGCAGGATCGGCCCGAAGATCTCCTCGCGCATCAGCTCCAGGTCGTCCGGCGGGTCCAGCACCACGGTCGGCACCAGCAGGCGCTCGCGGTCGGCGCGCGCATCATCCACCTGCGCCAACGGAATTACCGGCACACCGCGTTCGCGCGCCTGCGCCAGATAACCCTGCAGGCGCCGGTACTGGCCTTCGTTGATGATGCGCGTGTAATCGTCGGCATCGCTGAAGTCGCCGTAGCGTTCGCGTACCTGCTGCTGCAGCGCCTGCACGAACTCGCGCTGGCGCGCGGTATCGATCAGCACGTAATCCGGCGCGATGCAGGTCTGCCCGGCGTTGAACCACTTGCCGGTGGCCAGCCGCGCTGCGGCTTTGTCCAGCGGGAAATCGCGGCAGACGATGGCCGGCGACTTGCCGCCCAGTTCCAGCGTGACCGGCACCAGATGCTCGGCGGCGGCGGCCATCACCTTGCGGCCAACGGCCGTCGAGCCGGTGAACAGCAGATGGTCCAGCGGCAGCGACGACACCGCCGCCGCCACATCCGCCCCACCCTGCACCACCGCCACCCGATCGGGCGGGAACACGCTGGCCAGCAGATCAGCCAGGAACGCGCTGGTGCGCGGCGTGTGCTCGGAGGGTTTCAGCAGCACATGGTTGCCCGCGGCAATGGCCGTTGCCAGCGGTACCAGTGCCAGCGTGACCGGGTAGTTCCAGGGCGAGATCACCCCGACCACGCCCAGCGGCGTCGGCCGCAGCTGCGCGCGCGCCGGCCACAGCCGCCAGCCGGCACCGACGCGCTGCGGCTTCGACCAGCAGCGCAGGTGACGGCGCAGGTGGTCGATGGCCGACAGCACGCTCATGCCGTCGGCCAGCTTCGATTCGGTGTGGGCACGGTGGCCGAAGTCCTCGGCGATGGCTTGGGCCATTTCGTCCAGGCGCAGCTTCAGCGCCTCGCGCAGGCGGCGCAGGTCGGCTTCGCGCTGGTCGAGCGAAGGGCGCTGCGACCGCCAGGCACTGCGCAGGGTGTGCAGGATGGCGGGCAGGTCGGTCGGCGTGGTGGTGGTCATGGGCCGATTGTAAAGTCGAGCCGTGCTCGACTCGCATGCCAACCTTCACGCCTTCGCACGGGGTCTCATTCGGGAACCTCGCCACCAACGTGCATGCGCTCACCCTCGCATGCAATCCCGTCCCTCACTACGCCTTCTGCTGCTCGGTACGCTCTGCCGGGCATGACGGCGGTTCTGGCAACTCAAGCGGAATCTTGATCGGATACTCAGGGCTGCCGTAGGCGTAACAGGAGGTGGTGACCTGAATCTCATCGCAGGGCAGGAAATGCACGGTGATGCCGCAGACGTCCTGGCCGGTGTAATCCGGGACGGGGACGACTTTACTGTGCCTGCGCTTTTGCGCCAGGATTTTCTTCTCCCACTCCAGAACTTTTGACCAATCCTCTGTCCCAGGAAAATCTCCCGAGCTTCCGGCACCCGTTTCCCAGTCAACCCGCACCTTCAGCCCCGGATACCAGTGCTCTGGTGCGCCGTAGCAGCACCCTCCACCGCCACCTTGGTACGGCCCAATGATGTCAACGGCTGAACGGCCATCGACACTGAACCGGTTGATCGCCCAATGAGTGTGGTTGACGCCATAGATCGCACTGGCATCCACGGCGTAGGCAGATAAGAGCAGAGGTGGGCCAGCAAGAAATGCCAGTACCACGCGCTTCAAAACAAACATCACTGAAACTCCATGATGTATAGCCCTCATTTCTTGTCCGAGGGCACCAATGCCCTACTCAGGCGCAAACTCCCGTCTCCAGTCACGCAGCATCTCGACCTCCCGCGCGATCAGTGCTGACTCTGCTGCGGGCGCGTCGGAGAACTGTTCGCCCGACATTGGAATCCTCTTCAGGGGGACATTCCGATCACCTACGAAGAAGTGGGGCATAAAGCAGTAAGGCTCATCGCCCGATTCCGTGGGCTGCTTCACCAACGTCGCAAACACGGCATTCGTCGGCATACTCGGCTTGGCGCCTGGACACCACGGATGCGACGAGACGATGTCCTGAATCCGCGCACCAGCCCGACAGAACTCCGTGGGACTGAAAACCTTGCCGAGAGAGACGCGATGCACCCGATAGGTGCCGACTTCCGGTTGCGCCTCGACAAGCCATCCTGAGTTGTCATGCGATGTGCAACCGCAGTCGCAGGTCACCAATGTTGCGTTTGGTACGGCGTTGTTCCAGGACAGCCAGACCTTCTCTGTCTTGCATAGTTGTTTGATCACGGGCGATCTTTCCTCGACTCGCAGGCTTCCCTGCGGTGCCGCACCGTCGGCAGCTACATGCGTTTCTGCGTCGGGCGATGACGCTGAGACAGTGATGATCGCTGCCAGAAGTACGCTGCGCATGCCCCGATCCGATTCGATGAATCACCCATGCTATGGGACGCACTGGCGAACAAAGGGAATTCGGGCCATTTGCGTCATAAGTTGGCAGTTCTTGCTAGAAGCTCCAGTGTTCCGTGTGGCTGGATACGTCACCTCGCACCGGTACGATTGAGTACTGGGCTGATATGTAGATTCGTACTTGTTTCATTGCTTCACGACGTCAGCGTGCTGAAGGTGGTGTCCCACCTCCAATAGCATGCGTAGATGCGACGCGTATTTGCATTTCTGACCGGATGTCTTCTCATGCCCGGAGTTTCCGATGCCAGCGAGCAGTCCATTGATGTCGCGGCAATCGACCTGAACGCCGAGCACGAACACATCCCATTGCTGGGCGACACCCTGGCCGCCGTCGTCGGCGAGCTCGAGGGCGATGCCTCACACGGTGCCAGTATTGGCAGGGTGCTCGAGGCGCTTGCAGAGAGGCTTGAGCGTTCGACCTGCCGTGTACAGACCCCTGTCAATGACAGCTCACGGTCGTCCGGCGTGATCTGCAGCGGACCCGATGTAGACAGCCTCTTCCCGTATTACACAGCATTGCGGCAGGCGAAGACACCTGCAGAGCACGATAGTCGGGGCCGTCGCTTTCTGGAAGCCTATGCCACCTTGCTCAGGGATGCACCGGATGTCGCCCTCACGCGACCGAGCGAAGACGAGGCTGCAGATGGGTTGTTACATGTGCTCTTTCCGTTCGCGGCCTGGGACGAGAAGCTGAACATTCCACGCCATGACGTGCACTTCCCATTTGTTCCTGTGTGCAACCTCGTTGTCGCCCGCGCTGCGCGCTGCCCGGAAGCCGACCAGTTGCGCAGGCAGATCCGCCAGGCAGGCGATGAGAGCGCGCAGCGTCGGTTCTGCATCGAAGCGTTTTCAAGGCGGCAGTTTGAGCAGAGCGATGGATGCCCGGAGTAGCACGTCCTGCGGTCGGGGTCAGAGCCCTTTCGCATGCGAAAGGGATCCGACTCCGATCGCCGGCACATAAACAGAAAGGCCGCGGTCTGCACCGCGGCCTCTCCTTCATCCGATGAACATCATTCCTACTTGGTGATATCCACGTCCTTGGTCTCGCGCAGGAACAGGCCACCGATCACCACCGACATCAGCGCGATGATGATGGGGTACCACAGGCCGTAGTACAGGTTGCCGGTACCGGCCACCAGCGCGAACGAGATAGCCGGCAGGAAGCCACCGAACCAGCCGTTGCCGATGTGGTACGGCAGCGACATCGAGGTGTAGCGGATGCGGGTCGGGAACAGTTCGACCAGGTAGGCGGCGATCGGGCCGTAGACCATGGTCACGTACAGCACCAGCAGCCACAGCATGAAGATCGTGCCGGCGATGTTGATGCGTGCGCCATCGGCCTTGGCCGGGTAACCAGCGGTGGTCAGGGCGGTCTTCAGCTCCGCACCGAAGGCATCAGCCTTGGCCTTGCCGTCTTCCTTGGTCAGGCCAGCGGCTTCATACGAAGTGACGCTGGCACTGCCCACGTTCACCATCGCCAGCGAACCGGCGGCGGCGGGCTGCACGTCATACGGCACACCGGCCTTGGTCAGCGCGGCGGTGGCCACGTCGCAGGAGCTGGTGAACTTGCGCAGGCCGACCGGATCGAACTGGAACGAGCAGGTGGCCGGATCGGCCACGACCAGGGCCGGCGAGCTGCTGCGGGCTTCTTCGATGGCCGGATTGGCGAAGTGGGTCAGGCCCTTGAAGATCGGGATGTAGGTAACAGCCGCCAGCAGGCAGCCGGCCAGGATGATCTTCTTGCGGCCGATGCGATCGGACAGCCAGCCGAAGAAGATGAAGAACGGCACGCCCAGCGCCAGCGCGGCGGCGATCAGCAGGTAGGAAGTGGTGGCATCGACCTTCAGCATGCTGCTGAGGAAGAACAGCGCGTAGAACTGGCCGCCGTACCACACCACCGCCTGACCGGCCGCAGCACCCAGCAGGACCAGCAGCATCAGCTTCAGGTTGCCGCCCTTCAGGCTGTCACGGAACGGCGTCTTGGAACCCTTGCCCTCGGACTTCATCTGCTGGAACAGCGGCGACTCACTCAGCTGCAGGCGGATCCACACGGACACACCCAGCAGCAGGATCGAGACCAGGAACGGAATACGCCAGCCCCAGGCTTCGAAGGCTTCGTTGCCGAGGAAGTAGCGGCAGGCCAGGATGATCAGCAGCGACATGAACAGGCCGAGCGTGGCCGTGCACTGGATGAAGCTGGTGTACAGGCCGCGCTTGTCGTCCGGCGCATGCTCGGCCACGTAGGTGGCGGCACCGCCGTACTCGCCGCCCATCGCCAGGCCCTGGGCCAGGCGCAGGATGATCAGGATCACCGGTGCGGCGAAACCGATCGAAGCGTAGTTGGGCAGCACGCCGACCAGGAAGGTCGAGATGCCCATGATCAGGATGGTGACCAGGAAGGTGTACTTGCGGCCGATGCGATCGCCGAGGCTGCCGAAGAAGGCCGCACCGAACGGACGCACGAAGAAGCCGGCGGCGAAGGCCAGCAGGGCGAAGATCATGCCCGTGGTTTCATTGACACCACTGAAGAACTGCTTGGCGATGATGGCGGCGAGTGAGCCGTACAGGAAGAAGTCATACCACTCGAAGACCGTACCGAGGCTCGAGGCGAAGATGACCTTCTTGTGGCCCTTGGTCAGGGTGCCCGCCGCATTGTGCGGGCTGGATGCAGTGCTGGACATGGGACGTGTTCCCTCTGTAGATGCCGACCTGGGTCGGTGGGTGCCGACCGTTGGTCGGCACACAATTCGGTAGATGCCGACCCTGGTCGGCACCCTATCTCGGTAGGTGCCGGCCGCTGGCCGGCACGCTCTTAGAAGCTGTACTTGGTGGTGAACTGCAACCGGGTGATGTCACCCTTGTTGCCGTTCTCCACTTCGCGACGGCCGTACATCAGCTCCGCACCGATATCGACCTTGGGCAGCGGCGAGTAGAAGATGTTGCCGCGGATGCTCTGCACGCTCTTGGTCACCAGCGGGCCGAGGATGCTGTCGTTGTCGTAGTCGCTGCGCGCGTAGATCAGGTTGGTGCGCAGCTTCGGCGAGAACGCATGCCGCCAGCCCACGTAGCCGGCAAGCACGCCGGTCGGGTTGAGCTCGTCGCGGGCAACGTCGTAGGCACTATCGGCGGTGATGCCCAGGCCGATGTAGCGGGCGATGCCTTCGCCGCCGGTCAGCTGGTAGTGCAGCGAATCGCTGTCGCCCATCACCCACTTGCCGCCCAGTGTCAGGCCGCCGGCCACCTTGTCGGCCTTGGCGCCGGTGGCCTGGTTGTCGACCTTCAGCTGGCGGACGATGCCGCCGACACCGAAGGTGCCCCAGTCGCCCTTCCAGCCATAGCGCATGGTCAGATCAGGCAGGCTGCCACGATCGGAGTTGGCGCTGGCGTTGGTCCAGGCGCCGGTGACCGGGTTGCGGGTACCGGTGAGCGTGGTGGTTTCCGGGTTTTCCAGCGCGACGCTGAAGCCGCCCTGGGTGTAGCGCACCTGGGCCTGGCGCACGAAGATCACGCCGTCGGTGGGGCCGACGAAGTCGACCGCTTCCGGCAGTGCGGCCGCGTCCATGAAGTTGGACCAGGTCTGGCCGGCCATCCAGTTGTTCCAGTACATGTAGGCGTGGCGCAGGGTCACACCGTAGGTATTGGTCGCGGTCTGGTTGCCCAGCGAGTTGCCGAAGAAGTCCATCTCGAAGAACGCACCGGCCTTGTTGCCCGATTCGCTCACGTTGTCGATGCCCAGGTTGAAGCGCGAGAACTTGGCGTGGGCGTTGAAATCGGTGCCCGAGCGCCTGCCGCTGCCGCCGGCGCCTTCCACCGGGGTCTGGCCTGGCAGGTACAGCGAGCGGCCGGTGGCGTCGTCGGCCAGCTGGCCATCGCTGGTCTGGGTGGCGAGGAAATCGGCCTTGATGAAGCCGCCGATCTTGACCGTGGTACCCGGTGCGGCGCCCGGGGTGATGGTGGTGACCTGGATCGGCTGCTTGCCCGCCGGCACCGAGGCGACCGGCTTCTGCTCGGCCTGCACCGTGCGGACTTCGGTCACCGCCTGCTGGGTCTGGCTGATCTGGGTCTGTTGTTGTTGCTGCGAAGACAGCAGCAGCTGGACCTGGCGTTCCAGTTCGGCAACGCGTGCTTCCAGCGCTTTTTCTTTGGCGGTCTCAGCGAACGCCATGCCCGGTGCGACCAGGGCGACCAACAGGCAGGCCGCCAAAGGTTTGCGCACGGCTTTCAACGTACGGTGGCTCATGTTGCCCTCTCTCCCAAGTGGCAAGGTGATGCCGCGCGTGGGGCACGGTCGAGCCGAGACTGCGGGGCGTTCACGCACAGCGGCTATTCGCCATTGGTCGAACCCGGCCCTGCTGGGCGCTCACTTTCGACCATGGTCTAACCAGAGTGGTGACGCGGCCGGGGGTGGATGGGGCAAACTGAAGGGGATCGGTCGCTGCGATGCTGCGACCGCACATACAAAGTCAACGTGCAAGTGAGGGTGCCATGGCTGATATCTACCCCGTCGATCCGCAGTTCGCCGCCAAGGCACGCATCGACAAGACGTCGTACGAACAGCAGTACCAGGCTTCGGTGACCGACCCGGATGGTTTCTGGGGCAAGGCCGCCGAGCGCCTGGAGTGGATGCGCAAGCCGACGAAGATCAAGAACGTCAGCTACGACCTGTCCGATTTCCACATCAAGTGGTTCGAAGATGGCGAGCTCAATGCCAGTGTGAACTGCCTGGACCGCCAGCTGGAGAAGCGTGGCGACAAGACCGCCCTGCTGTTCGAGCCGGATGGCCCGGATGCACCGGCGCAGCACGTGACCTATCGCGAGCTGTACGAGCGCACCTGCCGCCTCGGCAATGCGCTGCGCAACCTCGGGGTCAAGAAGGGCGACCGGGTCACCATCTACCTGCCGATGATCGTCGACGCCGCCGTGGCCATGCTGGCCTGCGCACGCATCGGTGCGATCCACTCGGTGGTGTTCGGTGGCTTCGCACCGAACTCGATCGCCGACCGCGTCAGCGACTGCCAGAGCAAGCTGATCATCACCGCAGACGAGGGTCTGCGCGGTGGTCGGAAGATTCCGCTGAAGGCCAACGTCGATGCAGCGCTGAAGCTGCCCGGCACGAACACGGTTGAAACCGTGCTGGTAGTGCGCCACACCGGTGGCGCGGTGGACATGCAGGCGCCGCGCGATCGCTGGTTCCACGATGTGGTGGACAGCCAGCCGGCTACCTGCGAACCGGAACGCATGAACGCGGAAGACCCGCTGTTCATCCTCTACACCTCCGGTTCCACCGGCAAGCCGAAGGGCGTGCTGCACACCACCGGCGGCTACCTGCTGTACGCGGCCTACACCCATGAAGCGGTGTTCGATCTGCGCGAGGACGACATCTACTGGTGCACCGCCGACGTCGGCTGGGTCACCGGCCACAGCTACATCGTGTACGGCCCGCTGGCCAACGGCGCGACCTCGCTGATGTTCGAAGGCGTGCCGAACTATCCGGACACCTCGCGCTTCTGGAACGTCATCGACAAGCACAAGGTGAGCATCTTCTACACCGCCCCGACCGCCATCCGCGCACTGATGCGCGAAGGCGAGGAGCCGGTGAAGAAGACCTCGCGCGCGTCGCTGCGCCTGCTCGGCAGCGTCGGCGAACCGATCAATCCGGAAGCCTGGCGCTGGTACTACGAGGTGGTCGGCGACAGCCGCTGCCCGATCGTCGATACCTGGTGGCAGACCGAGACCGGCGGCATCCTGATCTCGCCGCTGGCCGGCGCGATGGACCTCAAGCCGGGCTCGGCCACCCTGCCCTTCTTCGGCGTGCAGCCGGCGCTGGTCAATGCCGATGGCGAGATCCAGGACGGCCCGACCGAGGGCAACCTGATCATCCGTGATTCCTGGCCGGGCCAGATGCGCACGGTGTACGGCGACCATCAGCGCTTCATCGATACGTATTTCCGCACCTACCCGGGCAGCTACTTCACCGGCGACGGTTGCCGCCGCGACGAAGACGGCTACTACTGGATCACCGGCCGCGTGGACGATGTGATCAACGTGTCCGGCCACCGCATCGGCACCGCCGAAGTGGAAAGCGCTCTGGTCTCGCACCCGAAGGTGGCCGAAGCGGCCGTGGTCGGCTTCCCGCACGACGTGAAGGGCCAGGGCATCTACGCCTACGTCACCCTGGTGGCCGAAGAGGCTCCGAGCGACGAGCTGCAGAAGGAACTGGTCGCCTGGGTACGCAAGGAGATCGGCCCGATCGCCACGCCGGACCACCTGCAGTGGGCGCCGGGCCTGCCGAAGACCCGCTCGGGCAAGATCATGCGCCGCATCCTGCGCAAGATCGCCGAGAACGCACCGGACCAGCTTGGCGACACCTCGACCCTGGCCGATCCGTCGGTGGTGGCGTCGCTGGTGGACGAGCGCAAGGTGCGCTGATGGCGTGACCGCAGGCGCAGGACGCGCCAGGGACGTGGCCGGGAGGAGGGACCCGGCCGTGTCCGACCCGTCCTGCACCTGCCATCACGTCGCTCTTTTTCCTGATCGATAAGCTCGACCCATGACCACCCTCCTGATTGCCGATGACCACCCGCTGTTCCGCGAAGCCCTGCGTGGGGCGGTACAGCGGGTCATCCCCGGCGTGCAGCTGTTCGAAGCCGACAGCGTGGAAGCGCTGTACGCGCTGGCCGACCAGCACAACGACGCCGACCTGGTCCTGATGGATCTCAACATGCCCGGTGCGCAGGGTTTCAACGCGCTGGTGCACATGCGCTCGCTGCATCCGCAGCTGCCGGTGGTCGTGGTGTCCGCGCGCGAAGAAGCCACGGTGATGCGCCGCGCGCTCGACCACGGCGCGCTGGGCTTCATTCCGAAGTCTGCGGATTCGGACACCATCGGCCACGCACTGGGCACCATCCTCGATGGTGAGACCTGGGCACCGCCGGAAGCGCACAACGTGCCGCCCACCGGCAGCGAGGAACGCGAAGTCGGCCAGCGCCTGCGTGAGCTGACCCCGCAGCAGTTCCGCGTGCTGCAGATGCTGGGCGCCGGCCGCTTGAACAAGCAGATCGCCTACGACCTCAACGTCTCCGAAGCGACGATCAAGGCCCACGTCACCGCGATCCTGCGCAAGCTGGGCGTGACCAACCGCACCCAGGCCGTGCTGATGGCCGGCAAGCTGGCGATCGACGACGACGCCATCGTGCTGCCGCCGGAAGAAGACTGAAGGTAGTGCCGGCCGCTGGCCGGCATTGGCCTGAAACGCGCGACATCATCTGATACCGCATTGGTAGGTGCCAAGCTTGCTTGGCACGCTTTTGATGGTGCACCTGCCGGCCAGCGGCCGGCACTACCAGGCACGGCTGCGCTCTCGATATAGCCATCGCTATACAAACCAGCCCTGCCTGCGCGTTTCGCTGGAAATGCGCCGCGCGTGAATCGCGATGCTAAGCTGCGCGTCCCCTTGGGGAGTAGCCGGATTCCTACGCAGGAATCGTCCACGTCAACATACTCGGCCAGTGCGCCGTGGCGTGGACAACCATGATGGTTGGCGAGACCAGCGGCCCGCGCGCGCAACGTCAGGTTGGGCGCGAGCGCAGGCCGTGCGTCCGTCCTAGCCCGACCTCAGCCGCCGCCCATGTCCCCCATTTCGATCCTCCTGATCGGCTTTGCCATGTCCACCGATGCCTTCGCCGCTGCAATCGGCAAGGGTGCGGCCATGCGCAAGCCGGTGTTCCGCGACGCACTGCGTGCCGGCATCATCTTCGGCGTCATCGAGGCGATCACGCCCATCATCGGCTGGCTGCTCGGTCGGGCTGCCCTGCAATACGTCGAAGCCTTCGACCACTGGATCGCCTTCGGCCTGCTCGGCGCGCTGGGCATCCACATGATCTACAACGGCCTGCGACCGGACAGTGCCGACGAAGACGAAGACCCCTCGCAGCACCACGGGTTCTGGAAGCTGGCGCTGACCGGTTTCGCCACCAGCATCGACGCGATGGCGGTGGGTATCGGCCTGGCTTTCATGGACGTGCATATCGGCGTGATGGCTGCAGTGATCGGCCTGTGCACGCTGACCATGGTCACCGTCGGCATCATGCTCGGCCGCGTGCTGGGCAGCATGGTCGGCAAGCGTGCCGAGATCATCGGCGGCGTGATCCTGGTGATCATCGGCGCGACGATCCTGTACGAACACCTGCACGGCCTGGGGTAACGCTTCCGCGATTACGTGGTTGCCGGCCAGCGGCCGGCACTACCTGACGTCACATCCACGCATGGCGTGGATCTACTGCGCATCGCGCAGCGCGCCCAGGAAGGCGCGCAGCGAGGCCGGCTTGATCGGCTTGGTCAGCACGCGGTAGCCGCGTTCGCGCGCCATCCGCTTCAGCTCGTCGCGACCATCGGCGGTCAGCAGTGCGCCCGGCAGCGGGTAACCGGCCGCCTCGCGCAGCGCTACCAGCGCATCCAGGCCGTCCATGCGGTCGTGCAGGTGGTAATCCACCAGCATCACCTGTGGGTGCTCGGCGATCTTCTCCAGCGCCTGGTCGACGGTGGCCGCAGTGATCACCTGCACCTGCCAACGGCCCAGCAGCGCGCGCATGCCATCAAGGATCTCCTCGTCGTTGTCCACGCACAGCACGCGCAGGCCCGCCAGCGAATCGCTGCGTACTGGCGCGGCGACGGTCTGTGCGGGTGTGGCCAGCTCGGTGTAGCCCGGCAGCGGTGCCACCCGCGGCAGGATGATCGAGAACATCGAGCCCTTGCCGACCCGGCTGCGTGCGTTCAACCGATGGTCGAGCAGGCGCGAGATGCGCTGGCAGATCGACAGGCCCAGGCCCAGGCCCTGTTCGCCCCAGTCGAATGGTTGCTGGTAGCGGTGGAACTCGTCGAAGATCTGACGCATATGGTGCTCGGGAATGCCGGGGCCGGTATCCCACACCTGCAGTTCCACTTCATCGCCGCGCTGGCGCACGGCCAGCACGATGCGACCCTGGCGGGTGTAGCGCAACGCATTGGCCAGGAAGTTCTGCAGCACGCGGCGCAGCAGGCGGCGGTCACTGCGCACCCACGCAGGGCGTGCGAACAGGTCCAGGCGCAGGCCGCGGCCAGCCGCGACCGGGGTGTACTGCGCGGCCAGCTCACGCATCAACGCGCTCACGTCGAACTCGCCGATCACCGGATGCAGGCCGCCGGCATCCAGCCGCGACACATCCAGCAGGCCATCGAGCAGCTCTTCGGCCGCACGCAACGAAGCGTCCACACGCTCGGCCAGATGCTTCTGCTCGTCACTCACGTGATCACTGTCGCGCAGTGCCGAAGCGAACAGGCGCGCTGCGTTCAACGGCTGCAGCACGTCATGGCTGATCGCCGCCAGGAAACGGGTCTTCGACTGCTGCGCGACCTCGGCCTCATGCGAGCGCTCGGCCACGCGCTGTTCCAGCGTCTCGTTGGCCTCCAACAGTGCCTTTTCCGCATGCTTGTAGTCGGTGATGTCGTTGTAGCTGGTCACGTAGCCACCACCCGGCAGCGCCTGGCCACGCATCTCGATCACCTTGCCATCGCTGCGGGTGCGCTCGAACACGTGCGGTGAACCGGCGCGCATGTAGCCGATGCGGCGGTTGATCTGCACTTCGATATCGCCCTCGCCCAGCTCGCCGCGCTCGGCGTTGTAGCGGATCAGGTCGGCCACCGGGCGGCCCACGTAGAGCATGCCGTCGGGGTAGCCGAACATGTCCTGGTAGCGGCGATTCCATGCGGTCAGCCGCATGTCCGGATCGACCACGCTGACCCCGGCGCTGATGTTCTCCAGCGTGGTCGACAGGATCTCGCGGTTGAAGCGCAGCTCCTGCCCCGCTTCGTCCAGCACCGCCACCACTTCGCCCAGGTCCATGCCCGAGCCACGCAGCAGGCTGGTCAGCAGCAGGCGCGCCGATGCCGCACCGATCGAGGCGGCCAGCAGGCGCTCGGTGAACTGCACCCACGGACGGTCGGCAGGTGCCGAGGATTGCAGCTCACGGCCCAGTGACTGCGCCTGTTCGAAGAACGAACGTCGCGCATGGCGCTCGCCAACCACGCGCGAGGCCAGTGCCAGCAGGTCACCCACGTGCACGTGACCAGGCCAGCCACCGGCCACCGACGGGCGTTCCGCATACGGGTCGAGGAACGGCGCGGCGCGCAGCCGTTCGTCCACACCGGGGCGCCAGCGCGCCGACACCAACATCATCGTCGCCGCGTTGACCAGCAGCGACCAGAACGTGCCGTGGGTCAGCGGGTCCCAGCCGGTCATGCCGAACAGCTGCTGCGGGCGCAGCCACTCGATGCCGAACGGGCCGTGCTGCACCCAGCCAGCATCGACCCAGCCGGCCATCGTCATCGCCGGCAGCAGCAGGGTGTACAGCCAGGTGGCAAAGCCGAGCAGCATGCCCACCTCGACGCCGCGCCGGCTGGCACCGCGCCAGTACAGGCCGCCGATCAGGCCCGGCGCAAACTGCGCCACCGCTGCGAACGCCATCAGGCCATACGAGGCCAGCGTGCTGTCGTTGCTGCTGGTGCGGTAGTAGCTGTAGGCCATCAGCGCCAGCAGCAGGATCGCCAGGCGGCGGATCCACAGCACGCGCGAGGCGACGTCGGCGGCCTCCTGGTGGTCACCGCTCCGGCGCAGCAGCACCGGCATCACCAGATCGTTGCTGACCATGGTGGCCAGCGCGATGGACGACACGATCACCATGCCGGTGGCCGCCGAGAAGCCGCCCACATAGGCGATCAGCGCCAGCGCGTTGCGGCCCTCGGCCAGCGGCAGGGCCAGCACCATCGAGTCGTCGGCGACGCTGCCACCGGTGCCGAACAGGGTCACGCCGGCGGTGGCGATCGGCAGCACCATGCCCGAGATCAGCACCAGGTAGCCGCCGAACATCCAGCGCGCGCGGCGCACATCGCGCACATCGCCGCACTCGACCACGGCCACGTGGAACTGGCGCGGCAGGCAGATGATGGCGAGGAAGCTGAGCAGGGTCTGCGAGATGAAGCCCACCGGCGGCAGGCCGGTGAACAGCGTATGCACCGATTCGACCACCGCGTCGGTGCGGTTGCTCAGCCACAGGTAGGCGAACACGCCCACGGCCAGCATCGCCAACAGCTTGATCACCGATTCGAAGGCGATCGCCAGCATCATGCCGTGATGGTGTTCGGTGGCATCGACCTGGCGGGTACCGAACAGGGTGGCGAACAATGCCATCAGCAGCGCCACGTACAGCGCGGGATCGGTGAAGAAGCCGGTCGGGCCGGTGTTGCCGGTCAGTACCTGCAGGCTCATCGCCACTGCTTTGTACTGCAGGGCCAGGTACGGAATGATGCCGATCAGCGCGATGATCGCCACCAGCGCCGCCAGCCGCCGCGAGCGACCGAAGCGCGAGGAAATGAAGTCGGCGATGGACACCACGTTCTGGCTGCGTGCGATCAGCGCCAGGCGCTCGATGATGCGCCAGCCGAACAACAGCAGCAGCAGCGGGCCGATGTAGATCGGCAGGTAGCCCACGCCGTTGCGCACGGCGGTGCCGACCGCACCGTAGAACGTCCACGACGAGCAGTACACGGCCAGCGCCAGGCTGTAGACCACCGGCCGCAGCCACGGCCGGTCGGGGTACATCGGCCGACGGTCACCCCACCACGCCACGCCGAACAGCAGCGCGGCATAGGCAACCGAGACCAGCAGCAGGATCCAGCTGGAGACCACGCGCGCGTTTCCGTCAGGACAGGGGCCAGTAGATCACGACCGTTGGTCGTGAGGGTAGGTCACGGCGGTGGGTCATGGCGGTGGGTCACGACCGTTGGTCGTGACGGAGGCATCCATGCCCACCAACGGTGGGCACCCACCAAAGGAGGTGCGCACCCACCAGGAACCGGCCTTATTCCGCCGGCACGCCCATTTCCTTCAGCAGTTCCGGCGCCGGGTAGACCTTGGCCAGCAGCCAGCGCAGGTAGCGCATGTCCACGTGCACGGCGCGCTTGTAGCGCGGGTCGAACCACCAGCTGGCGCTGACCGATTCCCAGTTGCTGTCGAAGTTCAGGCCGATCAGTTCGCCCTTGGCGTTGAGCACCGGCGAGCCGGAGTTGCCGCCGGTGGTATCCAGGTTGGTCAGGAAGTTGACCGTCTGGGTCTTCAGCGCCGGGTCGGCGGTGCTGCCGAAGTCACCCTTGGCGATCGCCGCCAGCAGCGGCTTGGGGGCATCGAACGGATAGGCGTTGGTGTTCTTCTCGACGATGCCGGCCACGGTGGTCACCGGCGAGTAGGTCACGCCGTCGCGCGGATGCAGCGCCTCGACCTTGCCGTAGCTGATTCGCAGGGTACGGTTGGCATCCGGGTACACCGCGCGGCCCTGCTTGGCACGCCAGGCGAACAGCGCCTGCATGTAGGCCGGGCGCAGGCGCAGCTGCTCGCCTTCGCGGGTCTTGCTTTCGTTCTCGATGCGCAGCTGCGTGGCCACCAGCGGGGCGGCCACGGTGATCAGCGGATCGGCAGCCAGCGCCTTGCCTTCGCGCGCAGCAGCGAAACGGGACAGGCGCTGTGCCTCCTCACCCAGCTGGGTGCCGGCGTACAGGGTGTCCAGTGCCTTCGCCAGCTGCTCCGGGGTACGGCCGAAGGCGGTGTCGAACTCGGCCACGCGCTGCGCGTCCGGCAGCTGCTGGTAACGGGTCAGCAGGGTGGTCAGCAGCGCCTTCTCGACCTCCGGCGCGTAGCGGCGCTGAACCTGCTTGAGCACGCCTTCGATCATCGCCTGGTCGCGCTGCTGGTAGCCGCTCTCGCGCTGCGCGTCCGGCTTGGCCGATTCGATGCGCAGGCGTTCCAGCAGCAGCGCCGAGCGCAGCAGCTGGCTCTGTGCGGCCATCTGGTCCAGCAGCAGGTCACGCTCGCCCACCGCCGCACCCTGCGACAGGTTGGTCAGCAGCGCCTTGATGTCGCCCTGGTACTTGCGGTCGGTGGCAGCCAGCATCGCCGTCTCGTCGGCGGCACGCTGGGCCTTGGCGTCGCTGCGCAACAGGCCTTCCAGCTCACCGGCGGCGCGCTTGCGGTTGTTCTTCAGCGACTGCAGCTGTGAGGCGTAGCGGGTGCGCGCCTGCGCGTCCTTGGCGCTGGCGGCCTCGATGGTGTCGATCATCTGCTGGAACACCGATACGCGGCGCGGCAGCACGGTATCGATCTGGCCAGCGAATTCGGCCGCGGTACGGTGGCGATAGGTGATGCCCGGGTAACCGGCCAGCATCGCGTAGTCACCTTCCTTCGGACCTTCCACCGACATCTGCAGGTGCGCCGGCGCCTGGTAGGGCACGTTGTCCTTGCTGTACGCGGCCGGCTTGCCGTCCTTGCCGACATAGGCGCGCAGCAGGGTGAAGTCGCCGGTGTGGCGCGGCCACATGAAGTTGTCGATCTCATCGCCGTAGTTGCCGATCGCACGCGGCGGCGCATACACCAGGCGCACGTCGCTCAGCTCCAGCTGGGCAATGCGGTAGAAATCGGTGCCGTAGTACATGTTGGCCACCGAGCAGCGCACGCTGCCGTCCTTCTCGCACTCGGCCACGATCTGCTTGCTGGCCGCATCCACGGCATCGAAGTAGGCACGGCCGGTCTTGCCACGCGCCTGCGCCAGCACCTGGTCGGTCACCTTGTCGAAGCCGACGGTGACCAGCACGCGGAAGTCCGGGTTGGCCGGGTGCTCGTCGGCGCGGTCCCTGGCGATGAAGCCACCATTGATCAGGTCGTGCTCGGGCGAGCTGTTGTACTGGATCACGCCCATCGCCACGTGGTGGTTGGTCAGCAGCAGGCCGTCCGACGATACGAACGAGCCGGTGCCGCCACCGGCACGCACCACCGCGCTCAGCGGCGGTGCGGTGACATTGGCCAGGTCGGCCGGATTGCCCTTGAAGCCTGCGGCCTGCAGCGGCTTGGCCAGCTCCGGCAGCTGGGTCGGCATCCACATGCCTTCATCGGCGTGGGCGCCGGCGGCGAGGGTCAGGCCCAGGGCCAGGGCAGTGGGAAGGGCTTTGCGTGGTGACATGGGGCAATCCGGTACGACAGAACAGCCCGGGACCATAGCCGCTGGGGGCGGATGGGGCAACGGCCGATGGTTGGGGGCGTCGTGCACGGTAGTGCCGGCCGCTGGCCGGCAACCCACGCAACTCGGGAGATACGGTGCAGTTGCCGGCCAGCAGCCGGCACTACCGCATCGTTACTTCTCCCGTCGCCAGTTGATCGAACCGCGGTTTTCCACCGTGCTCGATTCCACTTCCACGTCGAAGCCGCGACGCAGCAGGTACTTCAGCGTGATCACCGAACCGGCACCGACCAGCGACACGCCGTAACCGACGTACAGCTTGGGCGAGATGTACTTGCCGACGCCGATCACCGAGCCACCCAGCGCGCGCGACTGGCTCACGCCGGCATCGTCCAGGCCCAGCTTGGCACCCAGCTGCGAGGCCAGCAGGCCGCTGCCGGCCGACAATGCCGCCGAGGCCGCATTGACCTGCTGCGTCTGGTCGCTGCTGGCGCCGGTCAGGCTGCGTCCCAGCACCAGATAAGCCAGGGCTTCGGACTGCGACATCGCCGGGTCAGACCACACGTCCGCACGCGGCTGCTGCGCACGCCCGGTCACGTCGATACCAGCAGTGACATCACCGATCCGGCGCTCGGCACGGATGTTGATGCGCGGGTCGGACACCGCGTTGTAGTTCCAGGTGAGGTTGCCGCGGGTGATGGTCAGGTCCTGCCCGTACGCCTTGTAGCGGCCACTCACTTCCAGCCCACCATTGGCGGTCATCTCGCGGCCAGGCTTGGCCCAGACCTGCATCTTGCCGGTCAGCGCGCCCTTCAGGCCGAAGCCGGTCATCTTCACCTTGTCACCGAGGCTGACGGTCAGCTCCATGTCCAGCGGCGAGGTACGCGACTCTTCCGGATCGGCCGGGTCGAGCACCACCACGTCTTCGGACACCGAGGTGCCGCGGTCCAGGCGCTCCAGATCGATGTCGGCCTCGGGCACGTGCACGGTGCCACGCAGCTCCATCGCGGCCTTGGCCAGGGTGAAGTCGAGGTTGGGATTGGCGACGATGCGCAGCTCGCTGGTGTTGGACAGCAGCACGTTGTCGCCGTGGATCTTCAACTGCAGCGGCTGTGCATCGCCGAACCACGACAGGCCACCATCCACGTACAGCGTGCCCTGGCCGGAGTTGGCCTGCGCGGTGATCTTGGCCGAACCATCGGGCTGGGCCACGAAGCTGCCCTTGCCCTGGTCGAAGGTCAGGCCCAGCGCCGGGAATTCACCCTTGAAGTTGCTCAGCTGCGCGTCACCGCCCAGCGACGGCTGGCCACGCGTACCGCGCAGGCTGACGTGGCCTTCGATCAGGCCGGTCGGTCGCACGATGTCCGGCGAGAACAGCTCCAGCCAGTACAGCCGCGACATGTTGAGATAGAGCTCGCCGTTCAACGGCGCGCTGGCTTCCCAACCGGTCTGCATCCTGGCATCGACGAAGCCGTTGCCCTGGAAGCCCATGCCCAGGTAGCCCTTGATGCTGGCCGGGGTCATGTCGAGCTTGAGCGAGAACTGGTCGTAGCGCACCAGCTCGCCACGGGTGGTGTCCCCCACGGCATTGCGGTTCTCACCCAGGCGCACGCCGCCTTCCTTCGAGCGCACTTCCACATGGCCTTCCCAGGCGTTGCCGCGCGGGCGGATCTGCGCATCCAGGCTGACATCGCCACGCAGGTAGATGCGACGGCCGGACTGCGGCGGCAACCACGGCTGCACCAGCGCCAGTGGCAGCGCATCACTGCGCACCACCAGGCCCTCGCGCGGCCAGTTGGCCTGTGCGCACAGTGTGCCGCTGCTGGCAGCGGCCAGGCAGGCTTCGCCCAGCGTGTAGTTGCTGCCGTTGATCGCGAACGCCGCCGGCGCACGCAGCGACCAGGCATCGCCCTTCACCGGTGCGATGCGCAGCGCGGCCAGCTCGCCGCGCCACTGCGCGCCCTGCTGGCGCACGCTGCCCTGCAGCTCGATCGCGCCCATCTCGTTGCGGGTCTGCGCGGCCAGGCGCAGGTTGGAGACACTGCCCTGCGCATCCACGTTCAAGCGTTCCAGCAGCATGCCGGCATTGACCTGCTGGCCCTGGATCGCCAGCGTGCCGCTGTCGCCGCGCCACGGCAGGTGGCCCTTGATGCTCACGCTCTCGGCGCCGTAGCCGTCCCAGTTGAGGTTGTTGCCGACCAGGTCGGCGGTGATGTCCGGCGCATCGCGCGGGCCCTTCACCTGTACCTGGCCACGCAGGCCGCCATCGGCGCCCGGCAGCAGGTCACTCAGCTGCAGCGGTTCGAAACGCGCATCGATGTCGAGGCGGTCACCGACCTTGCCCGAAGCGGTCACCCGGCTGCTGCCCAGCGACAGCTTCAGGTCACCCTGGCCCTGCGCGCCCTGCAGCGCGAACTTGCCCTGCGCGTCCAGGTTGCGCTGACGCAGCACGCCCTTCAGCGACGGAAGATCGACCGTGGCTTCCAACGTGCCGGCGGTACCCGGCGGTGCGTTTGCCGGCGGCGGCAGCTGGCGGCCCTTGGAGGCCAGGTTGCCGGACAGGCGGCCATTCCAGCCCGGCACGAAGTAGCCGGGGTCGAAGTCCTTCAGTGTGGCCTTGGCATCCCAGTCCAGCTGCGGTGCCCACGCCACCTGGCCTTCCACCTGCAGCTGGCCACCCGGGGTCTGCGCCTGCAGCTGATGGATCGACGCGGCCTGATCGTTGCCGCGCACATCGAAGTGCAGCTGTGCCTTCTGCGCGTCGCGCTCGACCTCGGCGCGGCCGATCGCCGCCCAGGCCTTCAGGGTACCGGCCAGGCCGAAGCGTGCTTCCTTCAAGGTGACCGGCACCGGGGCGCTGCCGGCGGTGTTCGGGTCCGCCGCTGGCACGTAGGTCAGGTCATGTGCGACCACCGAGAAGTTGAGCTTCTGCTGGTCTTCCTGGCTGAAATCGGCGGTGCCCTCCAGGCGGGCTTCGCCACCGAGGCCTTTCAGCAGCAGCGGTGAAACCTTCAGCACCTGGTCCTGCAACGACACCACCGACGGTGCCAGTTCCAGTTCCTGATCGCCCTGCTTCACCTTGCCACGCAGGTTGGCGTTGCCACCCTTGCCAGCGGCCGTGAAATCCAGCGCCAGTGGCGCGATCGCCGAGCTGGCCAGTGCCGGCGACAGCAGCGCCAGATCCAGCTCGTCACTGCGGATGCTGGCGCTCCAGCTCGGATCGGTGCGGCCATCGAACACCAGCATCGCGTGCAGCGGCTTCGGCGCGCGCCCGGCTACGGCCACTTCCATGTGCGACAGGTCACCGCGGGCGACCAGGCCGACGGTGGCGGCCGTGCGGCCACGCGGCGCCGGCAGCACCGCGGTGACGGTTACATCGGTGTCGTAGTCCTTGGCCGGGATGTAACGACCCTGGGCGGTGAAATTGCCCATGTCGCTGTCCACCACCAGTTTGTGTGCCTGGAACTCGCCATTGGCGATCTCGATGCCGCCGCGCACGCGACTGATGTCGATCACCGGCTCGTTGGCCTGGCTGATGCGGAAGCCGTCGATGGCGATGGCATCGGCCTGGATCGCCAACGGCATTTCGATCTGCGGCAGCGAATCGGGCCACGACGGCAGCTTGAACGGCTCGTCACTCTTGGCCAGGTTCAACGTCGCGTTGGTCAGCTCCAGCTTGTCCAGCAGCAGCTTGCGGCCCAGCAGCGGGCGCAGGTCCGGCTCCAGATGGGCGCGCTCGGCGTGGAAATGGATGTCGTCGTAGCGGAAGTCGACGTTGTACAGGGTCAGCGGACCGGCCACCGGGCCGTCCACCTTGTCCCAGGTGAAGCTGGCGCCCACCGGCAGCCGTGCCACCACCTGCGCCAGCAGCACGTCACGGCCGGCCACGGTCTGCAGCAGCCAGTACACCGCCAGCAGGGCCAGCAGCACCAGGCCCAGCACGCCCACACCGGACCAGGCCCAGAAGCGGCGGCGGCGGTAGAAGCGCACGCGCGGCGGCGTGGTCGGGTTCGGAGTGGGTGCGGGCGTACTCACAGGTCCGCTCCGATGTTGAGGTACAGCTGGAACTGCGAATCCGGGTTGTTCAAGCCATGCGCGATATCCACGCGCACCGGGCCCACCGGCGATTTCCAGCGCACGCCGAAGCCGACGCCGGTGTGCAGATCGATGGTGTTGTCGAAGGCGCTGCCGGTATCGACGAACACCGCCGCACCCCAGGGGCCACCATTGAAATAGTGCTCGTACTCGGCCGAGCCGATCACCAGGTTCTTGGCGCCCAGCGCGTACTTGTCCGGTGCCGGGGTCCGCGGGCCCACCTCGCGATAGGCATAGCCGCGGATGCTGCGGTCACCACCGGCGAAGTAGCGCAGGCTGGGCGGCATCGCCACCAGATCACTGGTCCAGGTGGTGCCACCCTCGCCGCGCAGGATCAGGCGGTTGCTTTCGCCCACCGGGATGTACCAGCGCAGCACGGCATTGGCCTGCACGAAGCTGGTGTCCGAACCGGCACCTTCAACGCCGGCACGCATCGTCGCAGTACCGCTGATGCCCTTGCGCGGGAACAGTTCGTCATCGACGTTGACGTAGTCGGCGACCATCTGCGGGTACACCAGCGTCGACGTGTTGTAGACCGCGTCGGTGAATTCGGTGCCGGAGGCATAGCGCCAGCGCTCGCGCAGCGCGTTGATGGAGGCGATCGCGGTCCAGTGTTCGTTGATCTCGCCGCTGCGGCTGGCGATCAGCTTGAAGTTGCGCAGGTCGATGTAGTCGGTCTGCTCGTCGTAGGCGCTGGCAGCGAAGGTGTACCAGCCATCAAGCCAGTTGAAGGCCGGAATGCGGTAGCTGGTGACCAGGCTCTTGCGCTTCTGCGCATAGTCCAGCTGCGTGTTCATCTTGTGGCCGCGGTTGTTCAGCCACCGCCGTTCGATGCCACCGCGCACACCCGGGCCACTTTCGCTGCCGTAGCTCAGACCCGCGGTGTAGATGGTGCGCTTGGCACGGGTCAGCTTCACATCCACCGGCACTTCGCCGTTCGCATCGGCCTGGTCGGGCCGCGGCTGGATGTCGATCACGCTGAAGTAGTCCAGCTTGGTCAGCGACTCGCGCAGCCGGTCCAGCTTGCCCTCGTGGAAGTAGCTGCCCTGTTCCCAGTACACCAGCGGATCGAACAGCTTGTCGACGAAGTAGTCCTGCTCGAAACGCACCGGTCCCATGTTGTAGCGACGGCCGCTGTCCCAGGTCAGGTCGATGTCGGCGGCGTTGTCGGCACGGGTGATCTGTACCTGACGCTGGGTGTAGTCGGCATCGAAATAGCCACGTTCGGCCAGGCGGCGGGTGACGGTAATCTTGCTGGCTTCGTACTGCGTATGTTCGAAACGCTGGCCCTTGCGCGGCTTGAACGCGGCCAGATCGTCCTGCAGGTACTGGTCGTACATCGCCGGCCCGGTGATGTCGATGTGCTCGCGGCGGACGGTCACCGGGGTGCCCTTGTCGACATGGATCAGCACGCGCACGTGCTCGTCCTCGCGCGGCGCCTCGACCTTGATCACCGGGTTGTAGTACCCGAACGGTTCCAGTGCCTGGCGGGTCTGCCGCTCGGCCTGTGACAGCAGGTACTCCAGGCGCGATTCGCCCTGTTCCTTGCCGATCGTGTCGTACAGCGACAGCGATTCCTGGATGTTCTCGATGATTGCGGCGTCGTCGCCCTTGTCCAATCCCTTGATGTCCACCTTGTCGATGGTGCCGCGCGCGTGGGCCACGGAGGTGGCGGCCAGCGACAGGACCATCAGCGGCAGGGCGTATTTCTTTGGCTGCATGCGGCACAGCATACCGACCGAAGGTGACGATGCGAAATGCATCACGTCATTGGGGATCGGTTGTTAAGTGGCGGTCAAAATACGCGCCTTTGTGGCGATCGTCGTGATCGCAGCCGAGGATGCCGGCATCGTGCGCGATGCCGGCAATGACCCCGATGGACATCCGCCAGCGGTGATCCGGTAGTGGGGGGGGCGGGGGGGGGGCCCCCCCCCCCCCGGGGGGGGGGGGGGGGGCGCCGCGGCGCCGGCCGGCCCCACCGC
>NZ_JAWIRU010000011.1:0-14222 GCF_036320025.1 Stenotrophomonas sp. SMYL86 | reverse complement strand
CCGGCAATGACCCCGAGGCACATCCGCCAGCGGTGATCCGGTAGTGCCGGCCGCTGGCCGGCAACCCACAGACCGATCCGATGCGCGGTGGCAATGCCGGCCAGCGGCCGGCACTACCGATACGGGCGTCAGCTCGACAGATGCTCGATCGCTGCCACCTTGCCCAGGCGCTCGCCCAGCATCGTCAGCAGCGCCAGGCGGTTGCCACGCAGCGCCGGATCCTCGGCATTGACCATCACGCCATCGAAGAACGCGTCGACCTGCGGGCGCAGGCGTGCCAGGCGCGCCAGCACAGCCACATAGTCCTTGTGCTGCAGGCTGGCGCCGGTGTCGTCGATGGCCGCGGTGACCGCTTCAGCCAGCGCGCGCTCGGCGTCTTCCTGCAGCAGCGCCGGGTCGATCTGGGCCGGGATGTCGCCTTCGGCCTTGCGGAGGATGTTGCGGATGCGCTTGTTGGCCGCAGCCAGCGCCTCGGCTTCCGGCAGCGCGGCGAAGGTGCCGATCGCATCCAGGCGGCGGTCGAAGTCGTACAGCGAGGCGGGCTTCAGCTCGGCGACGGCGTTGAAGTGCGTGGCCGGCACGCCCTTGTCGGCGTAGTAGCCCTTCAGGCGGTCGAGGATGAAGTCGTACAGCTCGCCGACATCGGCCTGCACGTTGCGTGCGGCCAGGCCGGCGTTGGCGCTGGCCAGCAGCGCGCGCAGGTCCAGCTCGAAGCCGCTTTCGATGATCGTGCGGGCCAGGCCCAGCGCGTTGCGGCGCAGGGCGAACGGGTCCTTGTTGCCGGTCGGCTTCAGGCCAGCGGCGAAGCCACCGGCCAGCGTGTCGACACGTTCAGCAATCGCCAGCACCTTGCCCAGCGGCGACAGCGCGATGTCGTCACCACCGAAGCGCGGCTGGTAGGCCTCGTCGATGGCCAGCGCCACCTCCTGCGATTCACCACCGGCCACGGCGTAGTGGCGGCCGGCGATGCCCTGCAGTTCCGGGAATTCGTTGACCATGCGCGACTGCAGGTCGTTCTTGGCCAACTGCGCGGCCCGCTTGGCCTGCGCGGCGTCGGCGCCGACCTGGGGGGCGATCACTTCGGCCAGAGCGGCCACGCGCGCCACCTTGTCGGCCACGCTGCCCAGCTTGGCCTGGTAGGTCACCGTTTTCAGGCCGTCGCCCATCGACACCAGGCCCTGCTTCAGGTCCTCGTCGAAGAAGAACTTGGCATCAGCGAAGCGCGGGCGGATCACGCGCTCGTAGCCCTTGGCCACTTCGGCCACGTCCTTCGATTCGATGTTGGCGATGCCGATGAACTTCTCGGTCAGGGTGCCAGCGGCATCCAGCACCGGGAAGAACTTCTGGTTGATCTCCATCGTCTCGATCAGCGCTTCCTGCGGCACCGCGAGGAACGCGCGTTCGAAGCTGCACAGCACTGCCGACGGCCATTCGACCAGGTTCACCACCTGTTCCAGGTTGTCGTCGGTGATGCGGGCGCTGCCACCGGCCTTGGCCGCAGCGGCCTCGACCCCGGCGACGATGCGCGCACGGCGTTCGCTCGGGTCGACCAGCACGAACGCGGCACGCAGGGCTTCAACATAATCCTGCGGCTGGGCCAGCGACACCGCCTGGTCGTGGTGGAAACGATGGCCACGGCTGACGCGGCCGGCCTGCAGGCCGAACAGCTCGGCTTCAACCACGTTGGCACCGTGCAGCAGCACCAGCCAGTGCGCCGGGCGCGCGAAGCCCCAGGCGTGGTCGCCCCAGCGCATCGGCTTGGGAATCGGCATCGCCGCAATCGCCTCGCGCAGGATCTCCGGCAGCAGGCTGGCGGTGCTCGCGCCCGGGGTCACCGCGCGGTGCACGAAGCGCTCACCCTTGTTGTCGGTGGTCTTTTCCAGCGCGGTCCAGTCGATCCCGGCCTTGGCGGCGAAGCCCTGCAGGGCCTTGGTCGGCTGGCCTTCGGCATCCAGCGCGATGTTCAGGTACGGGCCCAGCACTTCGCTGTGCTGTTCCGGCTGTTCCAGGCCAACGCCCGGCAGCAGCACGGCCAGGCGGCGCGGAGTCGACAGCGGGCGCGCATCGCCCAGTTCCAGCGCGACGCCGCGCTTGCGCAGGCCGTCGACAACGCCATCGAAGAACGCCTGGGCCAGGCCCGGCAGCGCCTTGACCGGCAGCTCCTCGGTGCCCAGTTCGATCAGCAGGGGGGACAGTTGGCTCATCGTTTCAATCCTGTGGTGGGGGCGCAGCGCGCGACGCGTCCGGCGCCCCAGAGTAAGGGGGAGAGCGGCCGTCAGGCCTTCTTCGCGCCCGGGAAGCCCAGCTTCTCGCGCTGCTCGTAGTACGCCTTGGCCACCGCCTGGGCCAGCGCGCGCACGCGCAGGATGTAGCGCTGGCGCTCGGTCACGCTGATCGCGCGGCGCGCATCCAGCAGGTTGAAGGTGTGGCTGGCCTTCATCACCTGCTCGTAGGCCGGCAGCGGCAGGTTCACTTCCACCAGCTTCTGCGCTTCACGCTCGCAGGCATCGAAGCGGTGGAACATTTCTTCCACGTCGGCGTATTCGAAGTTGTAGGTGCTCTGCTCCACTTCGTTCTGGTGGTACACATCGCCGTAGGTCACCGGCTGGCCGTCCGGGCCGTAGGTCCAGACCAGGTCGTAGACGTTGTCGCAGTTCTGCAGGTACATGCACAGGCGCTCGAGACCGTAGGTGATCTCGCCCAGCACCGGGCGGCACTCCAGGCCACCGGCCTGCTGGAAGTAGGTGAACTGGGTCACCTCCATGCCGTTGAGCCAGACTTCCCAGCCCAGGCCCCAGGCGCCCAGCGTCGGCGATTCCCAGTTGTCCTCGACGAAGCGCAGGTCGTGCACCAGCGGATCGATGCCCAGTGCCTTCAGCGAATCCAGGTACAGCTGCTGGATGTTGTCCGGCGCCGGCTTCATCGCCACCTGGTACTGGTAGTAGCGCTGCAGACGGTTCGGGTTCTCGCCGTAGCGGCCGTCGGTCGGGCGGCGCGAGGGCTGCACGTAGGCCGCGTTCCAGCTCTCCGGACCGATCGCACGCAGGAAGGTGGCCGGGTGGAAGGTACCGGCGCCCACCTCCAGGTCGAGCGGCTGGATGAGCACGCAGCCCTGCTGGGCCCAGAACTGGTTCAGGGTCTGGATGAGGCCCTGGAAGGTGATCGGAACGGTCGGGGTCGCGGACATGCGTACGAGTCTTGGCCGGCAAGGGGGTGCGTTAGTATAACGGCCGACCTGCGGGGCATTCCGTACCCGGGAGGAGCAGGCAGATGGAACATCGGCTGCCGGTGGGCACGCCCGGCGAGGCTGGCGGCGTACCGCTGCCGTGGGGTCGCCTGCAGTTCGAGCAGATTGCCGCGGCCCTGATCGCCGATGGCCTGGTGGCCGAGCAGGACCGCGAGCGCATGCGCTTTTCCGCGCAAGGCGCACGCAACGCCAGTGAAGTGCACCCGCTGGTGCTGCTGTCCAACCTCAAGCTGGCCGCCAACGGCGGTGGCGAACTGACCCTGGAGCGCCTCACCGAGTGGCTGGCGCAGCGCACCGGCAGCCGCTACCTGCGCATCGACCCGACCCGGGTCGACGTCGCCGCGGTCACCGCGCTGGTCTCCCATGCCTACGCGCGCCGCCACCGTTTCCTGCCGTTGGCGGTGGATGCCGAGCGCGTGCTGGTGGCCACCAGCGAGCCACTGGTGCAGGAATGGCGCCGCGACCTGCAGCACCTGACCCGGCGCCGCATCGAACTGGCGGTGGTCAACCCGCTGGACCTGCACCGCTACACCATGGAGTTCTACGGGGTGACCCGCTCGGTGCGCGGCGCCCGGGGTGACGTGCGCGGCGAAGCCAACACCACCCTGCCCAGCTTCGAGCAGCTGGTGGAGCTGGGCCGCACCGGCGACGTCAATGCCGACGACCAGCACATCGTGCATATCGTGGACTGGCTGCTGCAGTACGCCTACGAGCAGCGCGCCTCGGACATCCACCTGGAGCCGCGCCGCGAAATGGGGCGCATGCGCTTCCGCATCGACGGCGTGCTGCACAAGGTGTTCGAGGTACCGCCGGCGGTGATGACCGCGGTGGTCAGCCGCATCAAGGTGCTCGGCCGCATGGACCTGGCCGAGCGCCGGCGCCCGCAGGATGGCCGCATCAAGACCCGTTCGCCGGGCGGCCGCGAGGTCGAGATGCGCCTGTCGACCATGCCCACCGCCTTCGGCGAAAAGTGCGTGATGCGTATCTTCGACCCCGATGCCGCGTTCAAGAGCATCGACCAGCTCGGTTTCAGCCCGCAGGAGGCGGCGGGCTGGAATGCACTGGTCGAACGCCCGCACGGCATCGTGCTGGTCACCGGCCCGACCGGCTCGGGCAAGACCACCACCCTGTATTCCACGCTGAAGCGCCTGGCCACGCCGGACGTGAACGTGTGCACGGTGGAGGACCCGATCGAGATGATCGCGCCCGAGTTCAACCAGATGCAGGTGCAGACCAACATCGACCTGGATTTCGCCAGCGGCGTGCGCACCCTGCTGCGGCAGGACCCGGACATCATCATGATCGGCGAGATCCGCGACCTGGAAACCGCGCAGATGGCGGTGCAGGCCTCGCTGACCGGCCATCTGGTGCTGTCCACCCTGCATACAAACGACGCGCCCTCGGCGGTCACCCGCCTGCTCGACCTGGGCGTGCCGCACTACCTGCTGGCCAGCACCCTCAACGGCATCCTCGCCCAGCGCCTGGTGCGCACGCTGTGCCCGCACTGCAAGCAGCCGCACAGCCTCGGCGCCGCCGACTGGGCGGTGCTGGCTGATAGCCATGCCGCATATCCAGATGCCGCCACGCCCTGTCGGCCGGTCGGTTGCCTGGAGTGCCGGCGCACCGGATTCCTCGGCCGCATCGGCCTGTATGAGTTGCTGCCATTGGGCTCGCGGCTGCGCGGGCAGATCCGCGCCGACATGGATCTGGCCGGTTTCAGCCGGGCTGCGCGGGCTGAAGGGCTGCGAACCCTGCGCCAGGCCGGGCTTGAAAAGGTGGCGCAGGGGCTGACTACAATCGAGGAAGTCCTGTCAGTGCTGCCACCCCCGGATGAACCCAGCCCCGTTCCTGATCCTTGAAACCGGCCGCCCGGTACCGTCGCTGCGCCGCTACGGGCGCTTTCCGCACTGGATCCGCGTCGCCGCCGGGCTGGAAGAGCACGAGACGGTGGTGGTCGATGTCGAACACGGTGGCGCCCTGCCCGACCCACATGCCTTCGCCGGCGTGCTGGTGACCGGTTCGGCCGCCTTCGTCACCGACCACGCCGAGTGGAGCGAGCGCAGCGCCGCATGGCTGCGCCAGACCGCCCACGACGACCTGCCGGTATTCGGCATCTGCTACGGCCACCAGCTGCTGGCACACGCGCTGGGTGGCGAGGTGGCCTACAACCCGGCTGGCCGCGAGTCCGGCACGATCGAGCTGGAACTGCAGCCGCAGGCCGCGCAGGACCCGCTGTTCCAGGGCCTGCCGCAGCATTTCGCCGCCCACGCCACCCACCTGCAGACGGTGCTGCGCGCGCCGGAAGGTGCCGAAGTGCTGGCACGCTCGCCGCTGGACGGCTGCCACGCCTTCCGCTGGGGCCGCCAGGCGTGGGGCGTGCAGTTCCATCCGGAATTCGCCACCCACCACATGCGCGGCTACGTGCGCGCCCGCGCCGACTGCATCGGCCGCCACGGCGGCTGCGCCCGCAGCATCGAGCGCGCGGTCAGCGCCGCACCACTGGCCCGCCAGCTGTTGCGCCGCTTCGTCCGCCAGGCGCGGCTGTCTTCAGCCCAGCCGGTGGCAAAACAGGGATAATCGGCGGCACGGGCAGCCGCCCGGCCCCCTCCTGTCCTTCCCGGATGTCCATGAAAGAGATTCGCAAGCTGCCGGCCTCGGCGGGCGCCCAGTGGTTGCTGGATACGTTCTCCCTGTACCGGCGTGCGCCGCTGCAGCTGGCCCGGATCGGCCTGACCTGGCTGCTGGTGAGCTGGGTGGTGACCCTGCTGTCGACGCTGATTCCCGGTGCCGCCGGCATGGCCGTGCAGCTGATGACCCTGGCCATTTCGCCGATCATGTTCGGCGGCATGCTGTATGCCGTGGGCGAGATCGACGAAGGCCGCCCGGGCCTGGCCTCGCACCTGCTGCAGCCGATCCGCGACCACCGCGTCAGCCACCTGCTGGTGCCGCTGGCGATCCAGGTGCTGGCGGTCCTGCTGCTGGGCGCACTGTTGTTCATGATGATCGGCCGCGAGGGCTTCACCGCCTTCAGCGAGGTCATGACCAAGATGGAAGAAATCAGCCGCAGCGGCCAGCAGATCAAGCCGGACGACGCGGCCGCGCTGGTCGCCAACCTGCCGGCCAAGCGCATCGCGCTGTGGATGCTGCTGGTGTTCCTGAGCGCGGTGGCGCTGTCACTGGCGATGTTCACCCAGCCGGCGCTGGTGGTGTTCGACAAGCAGAGCGGCATGCATGCGCTGCGCCTGAGCCTGCAGGGCTGCATCGAGAACATCGGCGCGATGTTCGTGTTCGCCGCGCTCGGCCTGATCGCCGCGTTCTGCATGTACATCCTGTTCGTGATCGTGATCCAGGTCGCGATGCTGATCGGTGGCCCGCTGGCCGCCGCCTTCATCGCCCAGCTGGTGCTGACCACGGTGCTGATGCCGCTGTATGTCGGCGCGGTCTACGCCGCGTGGAAGCAGATGTTCGTGCATCGCGGCAGCCGCGCGGCCCCACCGATCCCGACCACGCCGACCTCAAGCGACGTGTTCCACGCCTGACGGAAAAAGGGGACGGAGGGGATTAAGTCGTTTATGCCCAGTGTGTGCAGCTAACGACTTAATCCCCTCCGTCCCCTTTTTTTCTTTCAGGCGGCGGGTTTCTTCACTACCGATGACGGCACCAGCCAGCGTGCGGCGTGGATGCCCAGCTCGTAGAGCAGGCACATCGGAATCGCCAACATCAGCTGCGAGACCACGTCCGGCGGGGTCAGCACTGCGGCCACCACGAAGATGCCGACGATTGCGTAGCCACGGCCTTCCTTGAACTGCTGCGGCGTCACCCAGCCCAGCAGCACCAGGATCACCATTGCCACCGGCAGTTCGAAGCTGCCGCCGAAGGCAAAGAAGATCGCCAGCACGAAATCCAGGTAGGCGTTCGCATCCGGGGTGATCGCGATCACGTCCGGGCTGAAGGTGGTGAGGAAGTGGAATACCGCCGGCAGCACCAGGAAGTAGGCAAAGGCACAGCCGGCGTAGAACAGCAGCACCGACGACACCAGCAACGGCACCGCCAGGCGCTTCTCGCGCGCATACAGGCCCGGGGCGACGAACGCCCACAGCTGGTACAGCAGCCACGGCACCGCCACGAACAGGGCGACGAAGAAGGTCAGCTTCAGCGGGGCGAAGAACGCACCGGCCGGGTTGGTGGCGATCATCGTCTGCCCGTTCGGCAGCTGCGAGACCAGCGGTTCGGCCAGCGCGTTGTACAGCTTCTGGGTAAACGGCAGCAGCGCCAGCAGCACCACGCCCAGGCCCAGCAATGCGCGCACCAGGCGGCCGCGCAGTTCCACCAGATGTTCGACCAGCGAGCTTTCGCCGAAATCCTGTTCACTCATGGCTGGCGCTCCGGGCTGCTCTGCGGCGGCGGCGCACCGGCTTCAGGGGGTGTCGCCGGCGTCGGCTCGGGAGCAACGCTCTCCTGTGCCGGCGCATCGGCGTCGGGCACGGCGCTCATGTGCGGCGGAAGATCTGCGGGCGCCGGCGCGCGCACCTCCTGCGCCAGCGTATCGCCCTGCTGCTGGGCCTCCTGCGCTTCGCGACGGATCGCTTCACCGCTGGCGCGCAGCTGGTTCTCGGTGTCCTGCATGCCCTGGCGCACGTCCTGCATCTGCCGCTTGATGTCCTCGGCCTGCAGTTCGCGCTCCAGTTCCTGTTTCACCGAATCCCACTGATTACGGGCACGTCGCACCCACAGGCCGGCGAAGCGGGCCGCCTTGGGCAGGCGCTCGGGACCGAGCACCACCAGGGCGACCACTGCAATCACCAGCAGCTCGCTGAAGCCGATATCAAACACCGCGACCGCTCCGGATCAGCGAGCGTTACGGTCGTGCTCGTCCTGCGCGGCGCGCGAGGCGTCCTGGCTGCGCGATTCATCGCCCAGCTGCGCGTTCGGCTTGTCCTCGTCGCGCATGCCCTTCTTGAATTCCTTGACCGCCGAACCGAGATCCTTGGCGCCACTGGTCAGGCGCTTGGTGCCGAACACCAGCAGGACGATGGCCAGCACGACCAACCAATGCCAGATGCTGAAACTGCCCATAAAGACGCTCGTTACGTTAGTGATCAGGCTGTCGAGCATAGCGCACCGGGTGTTAGCCGGCGCGCGTGACGAAAGTCAGTTTCCGCCCAGCGTTTCCGTGCGGATTTCGCCGTCGTTGACCGGCTGGAAGCCCTGCTGCTGCGGCGGCGGGTTCTGCGGCACGTTCTGCAGCGGTGCGGTAGTGGCTTCGGCCGGGGCGGCCGGCGCTGCCTGAACAGGCGCCGGAGCAACCGCCGGGGCCGCTGCCGGACGCGGCGCGTTGCCACCGTTGCCGTTGCGGTTGTTGCGCGCGGCGTAGGTGGCCTCTTCCAGGCGGTCGCGGAACGTGACCACATCCATCGACGGCGAACCGGCGGCGCGGCCTTCGAAGATCATGCGCGGCGTGGTGTTGCTGCCGTAGGCGTCCAGGTTGGCGGCATCGTCGATCTGCAGCACCGCACCATCCAGGGCGACACCGGCGAACAGGCCGCGGGCGCGCGACCAGGACCAGATTTCGGCCTTCAGCTGACCGTCGGTGGCGGCGGCGGCATTGCGGCCGACCGGGCCGGCGGCGACACCCGCATCGGCGCCCAGCGTGAACTTGCCGTTGACCAGGTTGTCCAGGCTACGGTCGTTGCGGAACACCAGCACCACATCGGAGGACTGCACGCCGGCCTGGAAGCCGATGCTGCCGCCGGTGAGCTTCACGAACACCGGGTTGGACCAGGCACCGTTGGGCATGCGCACGGACATCAGGCCGTGGCCACGACGACCGCCAATGACCAGACCGGCCTTGATCGTGTCGGGAATGACGATGACCGCGCGGCCTTCGTCGAGCAATTTGTCCGGAATGCCCTGTTCAGGGATTTCCTGGATTTCAGCCAGCACGCGCACGGCATTGCGGGCACGCTGGTCTTCCTGCGGTCCGGCCATGGCCTGGCTGGACAGCAGGCTGGCGGCGATCAGCAGGGCTTGGATCGGGCGACGCATGGCAGGCTCCAGAAGTCAGTCCATAGGAAGATATAGCAAGTGACTGAAATTAGTAGTGTTGTCATGAATCCCCAATGAGCGTTCCCTGCTCACATTGATGCGCGCTATGCCTGCAATCCGAACCCTGCATCCCGGCGCGGCACCGGATCGGCGACAATACCGCTCATGCTCGACGCACCCGATACCGCCGTGCTGGCGGTCAACCTAGGCACGCCCGAGACGCCGACGGCCCCCGCCGTACGCCGTTACCTGGCCGAATTCCTGTCCGACCCCCGCGTGGTCTCGATCCCGGCACTGCTGTGGCAGCCGTTGCTGCGCGGACTGATCCTGCCGCTGCGCAGCAGCCGTTCAGCGGCCAAGTACGCCCAGGTCTGGCTGCCGGAGGGCTCTCCGCTGATGGTGCATACGCGCCAGCTGGCGCAGGCCATGCAAGCGCTGTTGCCGACCCTGACGGTGCGCCATGCAATGCGCTATGGCGAACCGGCGCTGGCCAGCGAACTCGACCGGCTGGCGGCCGACGGTGCGCGCCGCATCGTGGTGCTGCCGCTGTACCCGCAGTACTCCACCACCACCACCGCCTCGGTCGAAGACCGCGTCGATGCCTGGCAGCGCCGCAATCCGGGCGTGACCGTCAGCCTGGTGCGCGACTATTCGGTCGATCCGGGCTGGGTCGACGCCGTTGCCGGCTCGATCCGCCGCTACTGGGAACAGCACGGTCGTGGCCAGAAACTGATGTTCTCCTTCCACGGCATTCCGCAGCGCCTGGCCGACGCCGGCGATCCGTATCCGCAGCGCTGCGAGGCCAGTGCGCAGGCCATCGCCAACGCGCTGGGCCTGGGCAGGGACGACTGGCAGATGGGCTATCAGTCGCGCTTCGGCCGCGAGCGCTGGCTGCAGCCGTATGCCGAGCCGAGCCTGTGGGCGCTGGCCGAATCCGGCGTGAAGCAGATCGACGTGGTGTGCCCGGGCTTCGCCACCGACTGTCTGGAGACGCTGGAAGAAGTGGCACTGGGCTTCACCGAAACACTGGCCGAGCGCGGCGCGACGATGCGCTACATCCCCTGCCTCAACGCCGAACCGGAGCACGCGCGTGCGCTGGCACGGCTGGCCGTGGCGTCACTGGCATGAGCCTGCAGCCGTTTGAACTCGAGGTCGGTGGCGCGCGCGTCGCCGGCCTGCGCAACCACGGTGATGGCCCGCGCGTGCTGGCCCTGCATGGCTGGCTCGACAACGCGGCCAGCTTCGTGCCGCTGGCGCCGCACCTGTCGTCGTTGCAGCTGGTGGCCATCGACCTGCCCGGCCACGGCCACAGCGCGCATCTGCCGGCCGGTGCCAGCTACACCACGGCCGCCGCCATCTGTCACGTACTCGACGTCGCCGACGCGCTGGGCTGGGACCGTTTCAGCCTGCTTGGCCATTCGATGGGCGCCGGCATCGCCAGCCTCACCGCCTCGGTCAGCGACCGTGTCGAACGGCTGGTGGCGATCGAAGCACTCGGCGGCCTGCGTGGTCCTGAGGAAGAAACCGCCAACCGCCTGCGCGAGCATGTGAATGCCACACGCGCACTGGCACGCAAGCAGCTGCGCGTGTTCCCCGACCTCGCCGCGCCGATCCGCGCGCGGATGATGACCAACCAGCTCAGCGAGCGCTGTGCACGGCTGCTGGTCGAGCGCGGCGTGGAGCCGGTCGAAGGTGGTTACCGCTGGTGCAGCGACCCGCGCCTGATGCTGCCCACTGCGATCCGCCTCAGCGAAGGCCAGATCGACAACCTGCTGCAGGCCATCGCCTGCCCGACGCAGGTGATCTACGCCACACCGGCGCAGTCGTACTATCCCGAGCCGATGCGCAGCGATCGCCTGCAGCACCTGCGCGATGGCCGTCTGGCGGTGTTTGCCGGCAACCATCACCTGCACATGGAAGACCCGGAACAGATCGCGGGCGTGATCCTGCACTTCTTCAGCAACGGCAACGCCGGCTGAGCAAACGTATCCGCGCGCTTCACTCCGCGCGTTTGCGGCCGATACATCAGTTGCGGGCCCCTGCGTCCGCAGCACGCAGGTCCGGTCGGGCCTGCGGCGTGTGTCTGGTTCTGCAAGGAAGTCCGCATGCCCGCTCTGCTGCACCGTCACCCACAGGATGTGGCCACGGTGTCCCGTCTCCGCGTCGCTGATCGCGCCGCATTCCCCGAATTCCCGGCTCGCGCCCTGCTCACGCACTCCTGCGTGCGCCGCGGCGTGGCTGTTGTCGTTTGCTGATCCAGGAGTCGCCGATGTCCGTTGCATCCTCCCGTCCCCCCGATACCGCCCGCATGCCGCATCTGCAGCAGCTCGCGCGCCGCGCTGACCGTCGACTGCTGATCGGTAGCGCGGCGTTGGCTGTGGCTGGCCTCGTGCTGGCCCTGCGTGGGCCCCACGTACCGGGCGCTGCGTTGGCCGCGGCCGCCGTACTGCCCGCCCTCTGGCTGGCCGGTCCACAGGCGGGCCGGGCCGTCGCCCGCAAGGGCCTGGCATTGCTGTTGTCGCTGCAGCTGGCCTTGTTGTGCGCGATCGTCAGCCTGTCACCGGCATTGCCGATTGCGCTGTTGCTGGGCGTGCTGCTCAGCCACCGCGATCGCCTGCCGGTATGGCTGGCCGGTGGTGTTGGCACCCTCGCCCTGCTGGTACCGCTGCTGCACGGCGCAGCCGTGGGACCGACGTTGCTGCAGGCCGGCCTGTTCGCCAGCCTGACCGTGTTCCTCGGCCAGGTCGCGCTGCGCCTGCGGCAGCAGACCGAGGCACTTGGCCACGGCCCACGCCGCCTGGCGGCACTGGCGCGCGATATCGCGACGGGCACCGATCTGAGCGCACATGCGGATACCGCGGCCTATGCACCCGGTTCGCTGGCCCATGCGCTGGCCGATACCGCCCGCCACGTGCAGGCGCAGCGTGGGCGCGAGGCTGACGCGCATGCCGAGAATGCGCAGATCCGCCAGGCGCTGGATGCCTCGCGCACCGCGATGATGATTGCCGACAACGACCACGTGATCCGCTACGTGAACCGCTCGGTGGTGGCCCTGCTGCGCAACCAGCAGGCAACACTGCGCCAGGCCTTCCCCGACTTCGATGCCGAGCGCCTGGTCGGCAGCAGCATCCACCGCTTCCACGCCAACCCGGACCGCATCCGCGCGATCCTCAATGGCCTGCAGGTCACGCACAACGGCAAGGTCCAGATCGGCCCGGTGCACTTCGCGCAGGTGGTCACCCCGGTGTTCGATGCGCAGGGCGTGCGCCTGGGCTTCGCCGTGGAATGGCATGACCGCACCCATGAACTCGCGCTGGAGAACGCCGTGGCCGGCATCGTCGCTGCGGCAGCGGCCGGTGATCTCGACCAGCGCCTGCAGGCCACTGAAGGTGCCAGTTTCCTCGATGGGCTGACCGGTGGCATCAACCAGCTGCTCGATACGCTCGGCAGCACCGTCAACGAAGTGCGGCAGATGCTCTCGGCACTGGCCAATGGCGATCTGGACCGGCGCATGCACGGCGAGTATCACGGTGCTTTCGCTGCCATCCAGCGCGATGCGAATGCCACGGCCGGTCAGTTGGCACGCATGGTCGGTCGCATCCAGGAATGTGCGGCGTCGATCAGTACCGCCGCCAGCGAGATTGCCGCCGGCAACGGCGCGTTGTCCGAGCGCAGCGAGCGCCAGGCCGCGCACCTGCAGGAGACCGCAGCATCGATGGAGGAACTCACCGCCACCGTGCGCCAGAACGCCGCCCATGCGCGTGAGGCCAGTGCGTTGGCAGCTTCCACGCAGAGCGCTGCCAGTGACGGCAACACGGCCATGCAGCGGGTGGTGAATACCATGCAGGCCATCGAAGGTGCTTCGAAGCGGATCGGCGACATCACCGGCGTCATCGACGGCATTGCCTTCCAGACCAATATCCTGGCCTTGAACGCAGCCGTGGAGGCGGCACGCGCCGGCGAACAGGGCCGAGGCTTCGCGGTCGTGGCCAGCGAGGTGCGGGTACTGGCGCAGCGCTCTGCGGCGGCGGCCCAGGAGATCAAGAAGCTGATCGACGAAGCCGGCCGCCAGGTGGGTGAGGGTGCCCAGCTGGTAGCTGACGCCGGCCAACGCATGCAGGGCATCGTTGGCGGCGTGGAGGATGTCAGCCACCTGATGCGCGAGATTTCCGCGGCGTCGCAGGAGCAGTCGATCGGCATTGAGCAGATCAACCAGACCGTGGTGCAGATGGATCAGGCCACACAGCAGAATGCCGCGCTGGTGGAGGAAGCCACCGCGGCCGCACGCGAGCTGCAATCGCAGGCGGGTACGCTTACCGAGGCGGTGTCGGTGTTCCGCCAGCAGGAACCGCACGAGGTCTCGCAGGCCGCCTGATCCGGGCCTTCAGTTCGATCCTGATCAAGACGGCGCCCGCAGGGCGCCGTCTTTTTGTTGCGTAGGCCTTGCTGCCAGTAGCTGCCAACCTTGGTTGGCGCCGTGGTTCCTCACGGAGGGCATCCACGCATGGCGTGGATCTATTGGTAATGCCGGCCGCTGGCCGGCAATCACAGCGACGCGCACTGTCTGGCCTGCTGCCGGGGTTGGCACCGCTCTTCGCAGGGACAGCCCATCCACGCATGGCGTGGACCTACTGTTGGTCCGGCTGCACTCGGTAGACGCCAACCTTGGTTGGCGCTGTGGCTACCCGCGGAGAATATCCGCGTATGGCCTGGATCTAACGGGCGATGTAACGCCATCGGGTTGCCGGCCAGCGGCCGGCACTACCCGCATTTCGCGCGCACAAAGAAAAACCCCGCTGCGTAAGCAGCGGGGTTTTGGGTGTAAACCCTGGCGATGACCTACTCTCGCATGGCTTGAGCCACACTACCATCGGCGCAGCTGCGTTTCACTTCCGAGTTCGGGATGGGATCGGGTGGTTCCACAGCGCTA
>NZ_JAWIRU010000010.1:119868-161987 GCF_036320025.1 Stenotrophomonas sp. SMYL86 | reverse complement strand
GGGGCACTGTGGGTTTGCGGGGTGTGAGCCGCATGGATGCGGCGACCAAGCCTCCATGGACGGATTTACGGCGTCCCCGCAAACCCACAGTGCCCCGCCCCCCCTCAGTAAACCCGCTGTTGCCGTTGCTCCAGCTCTGGCCTCTGCGGGTGCCGG
Source organism: Stenotrophomonas sp. SMYL86 (assembly GCF_036320025.1). Taxonomy (NCBI): domain Bacteria; kingdom Pseudomonadati; phylum Pseudomonadota; class Gammaproteobacteria; order Lysobacterales; family Lysobacteraceae; genus Stenotrophomonas; species Stenotrophomonas sp. SMYL86. Next base: position 161,831 of record NZ_JAWIRU010000010.1, on the reverse strand, counting down.
GCGCAGCCCGGCCGTAACCCCTTACTTCTTTGCGCGCGGCTGGTTCAGCGGTTCCATCGCGCGGAAGCGCTGGCTGTACTCGTCGGTCAGGGTGCGTGCCTCCTGCCCGTTGCGCACGATGCTCGGCGTCAGCAGCACGATCACCTCTGAACGGCGGCTGGTGCGGCTCTTCTGCCCGAACAGTGCGCCCACCACCGGAATCCGGCTCAGGCCGGGGATGCCGCTGCTGCCATCGGTGCCCGTGTCGGTGATCAGGCCGGCCAGCATGATGGTGTCGCCGCTCTGCACCGCCGCTTCGGTCGACAGCTTCTTGGTGGAAATCCGCGGGTTGCAGTTGCGCTCGGTCGGGTTGCAGTTCTCCGGCACGTTCGAGGCGCTGCTCACTTCCTGCACGATGTCGAGGAATACCGTGCCGTCGCGGGTGACACGCGGGCGTACCTTCAGGATCACGCCGGTGTCGATGTACTGCACCGAGCTGTAGCTGCTGGTGCCGATACCGGTGTTCACCGTGGTGGTATTGATCGGCACCTTGTCACCCACGTTGAGCGTGGCCTCGGCGTTGTTGCGCACGAACACCGAGGGGGTCTGCAGCAGGCGCACATCGGTGACCTTGTCCAGCGCGCTCACCACCGCCGCGCCATTGTGGCCGGTGAACGCCCAGCCCAGGCCTTCGCCACCGGTCGCGGCACCGGCGAAGCTGCTCCAGGAACCGCCGGCGGCGGCCGGCAGGGTCACGCCGGCCAATGCGCCGGTCAGCGCGCGCCCGGCCACCGCGTTGTCGAAGAACCAGTTCACGCCGTACTTCAGGTCCCCCTCCAGTGCGACCTCGGCCACCTGCGCTTCGATATGCACCTGCAGCGGCATCACGTCCAGCTTCTCGATCACTTCGCGGATCGAACGCCAGGCCTGTGGGGTCGAGCGCACCAGCAGGGTGTTGGTTTCCTCCACCGCCGACACGCCCACGCGATCGCCTTCCACTTCCAGGCTGACGCTGACATTGCCGGACTGGCGCTGCGGCAGGTTCATGCTGCCGTTGCCGGTGCCACTGGAGCCACTGCCCGGCGTCGAACCGAAATTGCTGCTGTTGTTGCTGTCCATGCCACGCTCACCGTCGCTGCCCAGCTGCGACGGCATTGCACCCGGTGCCAGCGAGGCCGGGCTGGAGCCGCCGCGATTGCCGCTGCTGGCGAAGGCTTCACTGAGGCGTTCGGCCAGATCGCGCGCCTTGATGTAGCGCAGCTCATAGGAGAACAGGCGGGCGCTGCCACCGGCGGTATCGATGCGGTCCAGCCACTGCTGGATCTGGTCCAGGTAACGCACCTGCGGGGTGATCACCAGCACCGCGTTGGCGTTTTCCAGCGGCAGGAAGCGGAACATGCCGGCGCTGGGCGTCTTGCTCTCCTCGCCGAACACCTTCTCCAGGTCGGCGGCCACCTGCTCGGCCTTGCCGGACTGGATCGGGAACACGCCCACCGACATGCCCGACAGCCAGTCGACATCGAAGATCTCGACGGTGCGCATGTAGTTTTCCAGCTCGGCGCGGGTACCGCCCAGGGTGATCACGTTGCGGCCGCTGTCGACGTTGACGATGGCGTTGGGGCGCGCGTACGGCTCCAGCACCTTCTTCATTTCAGTTGCCGAGATGAACTGCAGCGGGATCACCCGTACCTCGAAGCCACGCGCACTGGCTGCCGGCGCCGTGCTCGGCGCGACAGTGCCGGCCAATGCCTGATCGGCGGCGACGATGTTGTAGCGGCCGCCGCTGTAGACCATGCGGGCATTGTTCCAGCCCAGCACCATCTCCAGCAGGTTCAACGCCTGCGCCGGCGACACCGGCTTGGGCGTGGCCAGGGTGACTGTGCCCTGCACCCCCGGTGCGATCACGTAGTTCTGGCCCAGCATGTCACCGAGGATGGCCTTGACCACCGCATGCACCGATTCGCCTTCGAAATTGAAGGTTGCTTCACCGGTGCTGGCGCCATGCAGTGCCGGAGCCGGTGCGCGTGCTGCTTCGCGGTTGATCATGGTGCCGGTGCCACGGCGGATCACCGCCTGCGGAGCGCCCTGGGCGTCACGGGCAGCATCAGCGGCGACTTCGGCCGCCTGGCCGGCCTCGGCAGTAGGCGACAGATTGCCCTTGCGCTGCACATGCGGTGCGGACACGGTGCTGCAGCCGACCAGCAGCGCGAGGGCAAAGGACCAGGGAAGGAAACGCAGGCTCATGCATTCACTCTATCGGTTGGTGCCATCGCCCGGGGGCGGCGACGGTTGTTGCTGCTGTTGTTGTTGCTGCAGCTGGCGGCGACGGGCCTGGATGCGTTCGCGGATGGCCTGCATCTGCGCTTCGCTGGGGCCGTTGTTGTTGGCAGGCGGTGTGGCGGCCGCCGCAGCCGAGGATGCCGGCGCACTGCCAGCAGGCGACGGCGATGCGGTTGCCGCAGCCGGCGGCGGTGCCGGCGGAGCGCCTGCCGGGGGCGGCACAACGATCGCACCGGCCGGTGGCGCACCGTTGGCGCCGCGCAGCACGGTCGGCGGTTCACCCCCCTGCCCGTTGAATACCGCCAGTTCCAGCACCTGGTTGCCACCGGGGCCGATCACGGTGGCTCGGCGCGGCTGCAGTGCGACCAGCTGCCAGCCGTCGACGGCTTCACCGTTGAGGCGCAGGCGCAGCGAGCGGTTCTGTTCGGTGGTGAAGGTGGCCATGCCGAAGCCGCCGGTCAGCAGCACGCCGGTCAGGCGCAGCGCGGCGCTGGCGGCGGGCTCGCTGCCGCCGAGCAGGTAGGGCTTCGGCCTGCGGTCCTCGGCGAACAGCGGTCGCTCGCCGATCGCGCTGTAGCTGTCGGCGCTGGCCATGCGTTCTGCGGCCAACGGCGGCAGCACCGGCAACGAAGGCACCGCATCGGCATCACCGTCCGCACCTGGCAGCTGGCTGCCCAGACCGAAGCCGGTGGCCAGCCAGACCGCGGCCGCCCAGCCGGCCAGTGCCAGCAGGAAGCCGGTGCGCAGGCTGATCTGCTCAAGCTTCATCGGCCACCTCCTGCCCTTCTTCCGGCGCAGCCGGTGCGGCGGCCGGTGCAGGTGTGGCCGAAGGCGGTTGCGGCGCCGCGCCCGGTTCGGCCGCAGGTGCCGGCGCAGCGCCATCGGCCGCAGCACCGGGCAGCAGGTAACCGGCCAGTTCGAACGACACGTCCAGGCCGAGCCCGGACTCGTTGGGCGACTGCTGGAAGCGCTGCGCGATCAGGTTGAGGTTGTCGACGAACAGGCGCGGGCTGCCGGTTTCCAGGCTGTGCAGCACCGTGGCCAGTTCGGCCACACCGCAACGCAGGCGCACCTGCATGGCCACGCGCACGAATTCGGCGTCACGGCGGTTGTCGGTCAGTGGCGTGCGGTTGCTGATGGTGCAGCTGCGGTTGCCCGGGCTGGCCATCGCCACCGCATCCTGCAGCTTCGCGCCCAGCGCAGCGGCCGCAGCTTCGGCGGTGGCTTCGCGCAGGAAGCCCGGCCGCTGCTGCAGTGCCTCTCGGGTGGCGCGCAGGCGCTGTTCGATCTGCGGCTGCTGCTGCAGCTGCGCCTGCACGCGCTGCTCGCGCTCGCGCAGGGCGGCCACGTCGGCGTCGATTTCGCGCAGTGGCTGGGTGAACCAGGGGTGCACCAGCAGCAGGTAGGCCAGGCCCAGCACTGCCAGCAGCAGCGCCAGTGCCAGCCAGCGGTCACGGCGTGCGCTTGGCATCGGCATCGGCCGCCTCCCGGGTCGGGGCCGCAGCCGGCAACGGCTGCAGTTCGGCGGTCATGGTGAAGCGGTCACGGCCACTGGCGGCGCCATCGGCCTGCAGTACGCCGGTCAGATTGACCTTGCGCCACTGCGGTGCGTCCTGCAGCAGCTGCACCAGCTGCGAGGCCTCGCGGCTCAGGCCGATCAGCTGCAGGTTGTTGTTCTCGATGGCCAGCTTTTCCAGGTAGGTGCCCTCCGGCAGGCGCCGGGTCAGTTCATTCCAGATTTCCACCGTTCCGGCGCGCTGGCTGCGCTGCTTTTCCAGGAACGCTGCACCATCGATCAGCGCCTGCAGCTGCGCGCGTTCGCTGGCGACACCACGCGCACTGCGTGCGCTGCGCTCGACCTGCGCACGCAGTTCGTCGGCGGCGGCGCGGCGGTTGTCGAGCAGCTGCAGGGCCGCCAGCACCAGCATCACCAGCGCGGCCACGGCCAGCAGCACATTCCAGCGCCGCGTCGGGTCTGCCCGCAGCTGGCGCTGCCCCGGTGGCAGCAGATTCACCTGCAGGGGTTCACCCTCGGTGTCGATGGCATCGACACCGGCCAGTGCATCGGCCCATTCGCCTACGCTGGCCCGCCACGCCTCAAGCTGGCGCAGTGGCCAGGCGATCAGTTCGACCTGCAGCTGGCCCTCGGCGGCGCCCCCGAGTTCACGCACGTCATAGCTGACCTGGCTGGATTCGAACGGCGTCTGGCGGTCGATCTCGAAACCGACCACGGCGCGCAGCCGGTCGGCCGCAGCCGCAGGCAGGCGCAGATGACGACGCAGCACCTCGCTGGCCGGCAGCAGCCACACCCGCGGCAGGCTGCGCAGTCGCGGTTCCAGCACGCGGTCCAGTTCGGCCGGCGACAGCGGCCATGGCACGCTGGCAACTGCTTCGCGGCGTTCTCCGGCCTCTCGCCAGACCTGCAGCTGCTCACCCTGGCGCTGCAGCAGCAGGCGCGCCTGTGCCCAGCCCAGTGCCCACTGCCAACGTGCCGGCACCCAGGCCAGCAGCGACTGCCGCCACCAGCGCAGGAAACGGCCGGCGCCAGGGCCGATCCGGCCCTGCACCTGCCGCACACTGTCCTGCCATGCCGTCATCTTGCTGTCATTCCCTGCTCCCAGCGAAGCACTGTGTAGGACCGCCCGGGAACCCCGCCCGAGCCATTGCGTACCACTGCCTGCAACACCGACCGGCGTCCACTGCCGTCGGTTGCACGAGACTCGATACTATAGGTGCCGCTGCTGCTGGCAAGCGTTGTCGCACCGCCAGCGGTATCTGCGTCACGCTCCTGCTGTGCGCGCTGCGCCAGCACGGTATCCGCATCCAGGCCCAGTGCGGTCAGCACCGGCGCGCTGGCGAACTGGGGATCCGGGCGTGCCTGGCGGCTGTACAGGGTCAGGTGCGGCAGCATGGCCTTGTACAGCGGGCCGCGCACTCCCAGTACCCGCTGCAGTTCACCGAGCGTCTCGAAACGCTTGTTGCGTGGGCCATACGGCAACCCCGCCGCCGCATAGTCCGGGGCTTCGGCACCGCCGCCCGGCTGCAGCAGACTGTCTTCATCACGCCAGTCGACAATGGCACCGGCCAGCTGCCGGGCTGCCCCTTCGTCTTCGCCGAGCGCCTTGAGGAACGCGGTCAGCAAGGTCACGTCGGCCAGGTTCAGGTTGATCTTGCCGTTCTCGTCCAGCACCTTGATCTCGATGCTGGCGTCATCGAACTGCCAGCGGTAGGTTCGGCCATCAGCGCGCCAGGGCGCCCGCAGCGGATCGGCGGACAGGCGCAGCAGCGCGTACTCCAGGCCGGCGCGCGCCCGTTCCTGGCCGCGTGCATCGTCATCCAGCACCCGCTGCTGCAGATGCTCGACCCGTGCGCTCAGCGCGAATGCACCGACCAGCGCGGTCATCAATGCGATCAACCACAGCACCAGTACCAGTGCCGCACCGTGTTGCCGGTTCATCGCGCGCCTCCGCTGCCACCGTTACGCGGCGCCACCACCAGCGTCGGCCAGGGCGCGCCCCTGGCCGGGACGATCTTGATCTCCACCAGCATCGGCAGGCGGCGGGTATCGTCCCAGCGCGGCATCCAGTCGCTCACCTGGCCGGTACTGGCATCGATGCCGCGATAGCGAAGTTGTACCGACTTCAGGTTTTCCACCAGCACTTCCGGCGGGCGCGGCGGGTTCTCGGCGATGCGCTCGCCTTCCTGCAGCAGCACCAGGTCCAGCAGCAGGCGCTGCTGGCCATCGCGGCCGTCCACCTGCAGCGCGTGCAGGTAGGGTCCGCCGCGGCCGAGGTAGCCCGGCAGATCGGCGGCGAACAACATGCGCTGCTCTTCGCCCTGGAAGAAGATCGGTTCACGGGTGGGATCGGGTACTTCCAGCGGCGTGCGCAGCGCACCGGCCAGCTGCCGCCGCAACAGCGACTGCACCGCGCGCATGCGCTCACTCTCGGCCGCGATCTGCTCGCCACGCTGACTGACCGCCATTGCCGAGCGGACGCTGGCGAACGCCAGCGCCAGGCCACCGGCCAGCAGCACCGTGGCCAGCATCACTTCAACCAGCGTGAAACCCGCGGCGCGGCGCTTCATCGCGCGCTCTCCAGGTCCGGCGGCAGCAGGCGCAGGCTGCGCCAGCGCAGCTGCTCGCGTTCGCTGTCTCCCCAACGCACCTGCAGCTGCAGTTCGGCCAGCCAGGGGGCACCGGCCGACTGTGACTGCACAGCGTTGCCGGCACGTGGCTCCACCCACGGCTGCACCTGCAGCTCCCAGTGGTAGCGTCCCTGTTCCCAGTCGCCCTGCTGGCTACCCACCTGCAGTGGCGTGGCGACACCGGTTTCGGCCAGCAGCGACTGCGCATGCAGTATCGCGCGCGTGCGCAGCTCGGCCTCGCGCACCTGCCTGGCACCACCGGACAGACTGCCCAGCAGCAGGGTCAGCGCCAGCCCGAGCAGGGCAAAGGCGATGATCACTTCCAGCAGGGTGAAGCCGCGAACGTGCCGCTTCATTGTGCCCGCCAGGGGCCGGAGCGGACCTCACCGGTCAGCCAGCCCACGTCGATGCGCCATTCGGCATCGTCACGCTGCAGCCGGATGCGGCCACCGCTGGAGCCACCATCGGGATGGAACTCGATCACGCCCTGCCCTGGCGCGGTGGCCAGCTGCGCGGCGCCTTCGAACTGCACCTGCAGCTGTGCCGGCACGTCACCATGGCGCTGGTTGGCACCTTCCCAGCGCCGCTTTGCCGGTTCGATGACAAAGCGCTGCGGCTCGCCGCGGGCGATCGCCTGCGCGCGTACCACCCGCAGCTGGTTGGCGATGTCCTTGCCGGCGCTGCGCAGCTGCATGCCGGCGAAGCCGCGCGACAGGCCGGCGGCGGTAATCAGGCCGATCGCTGCGATCAGCGCGATCACCAGCAGCATTTCCAGCAGCGACAGGCCCGCTGCGCGCCTGCCGTGCAGGCGCGGGCGAGGCAGCCGGCGCGGCAGGAAATACGTCATGCAGGATTACGGCTGGTAGCGGATGTCGGCATCGACGCTGCTGCCGCCGGCCTTGCCATCCTTGCCGAGGCTGATCAGCTCGTACGGCTGGCCTTCGCCCGGCGCACGGTACTCCAGCGCGTGCCCCCACGGGTCGTTCAGGTCAGCCGGCTTGGCATACGGCCCCAGCCAGCCACCAACACCCGCCGGTGCGGTCACCAGATCGTTGAGCGAGCCGGGCAGCTTGCCGGTATCGATCTGGTAGTTGTCGACCTTGGACGCAACGGTCTGCACCTGCGCCTTGGCGATGTTGGCCTTGCCGCGATCGGCGCCGCCCAGCACGCGGCTGGCGACCAGGGTCAGCACCGCACCGATCAGCACGATGACGATGATGATTTCCAGCAGGCTCATGCCCGACTGGTTGCGCGCGGCGGTGAAGGAAAGGCGGATCGGTCGACGGGAAGCAATCATGGTCGGTCCTTTCAGTTGCGGAGTGTCGGGGTTGCGTAGGGATCCATCGTCAACCGATGGCATTGGTCAGGTCGTACAGCGGTACCAGCACGGCAACGATCACCGCACCGACCACCGAGGCCAGCACCAGGGTGATCGCCGGCACCATCGCCGCCAGCAGGCGGTCGATGCGCCGGGCGCTGTCCTGTTCGAAGGTATCGGCCGCTTTCAGCAGCATGGTATCGAGTGCACCGGATTCCTCGCCGACCTGGATCATCTGCAGCGCCAGGCGCGGGAAACGCTTGCCGCGCGACAGCGCCAGCGACAGGCCGGTACCATTTTTCACTTCATCCGCGGCGGCTTCCACATCGGCGGCCAGCGCGCGGTTGCCCAGCACGTTGCGGGCGATGCCCAAGGCACCCAGCAGCGGCACGCCATTGCGCAGCAGCGTGCCCAGCGTGCGGGCCAGCCGCGCGGTTTCCAGTTCGCCGAGCAGGCGGCCGATGCCGCGACGCTGCAGCAGCCAGCCATCCAGCGCCAGCCGGAAGGCTGGTTGCCGCGCCTTGCGTTCGAAGAACAGCGCGAGTATCCCTGGCACCACCAGCAGCAACACCCACCAGTCGCGCACGAACAGACCCAGCTGCAGCACCGCGTTGGTGAACCACGGCAGCGCCACATCCAGGCTTTCGTACATCTGCGCGAACTGCGGCACCACGTAGCCGAGCAGGAACAGCAGCGCGCCACCCACCACCACCAGCAGGATGGCCGGGTACACCAGCGCGTTGATCACCTTGCCCTGCAACGCGCGGCTGCGTTCGAGGTAGTCGGCCAGGCGCTGCAGGGTTTCGTGCAGGCTGCCGCCGGCTTCACCGGCCCGCACCATGTTCACGTACAGGCGCGAGAACAACCCATGCTGGCGCTCCAGTGCGGTCGACAGCGGCGCGCCACCGCGCACCACATCGCGGATGTCGGTGATCGCGCGGCGCGAGCGTTCGTCTTCGGGCAACCCGAGCAGGATCGACAGCGCGCGATCCAGCGGCTGGCCTGCACCGAGCAGTGTCGCCAGCTGCTGGGTGAACTGCAGCAATGCAGCGCCCTGCAGCGGCCGTTGGCGGAACAGGTTGCGCCAGGTACTGCCACCGATCGCACCGCCATCTGCCAGCTGGGTCTCCATCGGCAGATGGCCCTGGTCCTGCAGGCGCGCGACCAGCTCGGCCTCGCTTGCCGCTTCCATCTGCCCGTCGAAGATCTCGCCGTGCGGATTCAGTGCCTTGTAACGGTAGGTCGGCATGTCAGCCCCGGCGTCCTGCGCGCATCAGCTTTCCTCGGTGACACGCAGCACTTCCTCGATGGTCGTCTGACCACTGAGGGCCTTGGACAGACCATCTTCGTACATCGTGCGCATACCGGCTTCGCGGGCAATGCGTTCGATCTCGCCCATGCCGTCGCGGCGCATCACCGCGCGCCGCAGCGCGTCGTTCATCACCAGGAATTCCATGATGGTGGTCCGGCCGAGGTAACCGGTCGGCGCCAGCGCGGAGGGCTTCGGGCGGTACAGGTGGATCGGTCCTTCCGGCTGCAGGCGGCGCAGCTCGAAGCGTTCGATCTCTTCCGGCGAGGCTTCATAGCGCTCGGCATGGGTCGGCTCCAGCCGACGCACCAGGCGCTGGGCCAGGATGCCGTTGATGGTGGAGGTGAGCAGGTAGTCTTCCACGCCCATGTCGAGCAGGCGGGTGATGCCGCCGGCTGCGTTGTTGGTATGCAGGGTGGACAGCACCAGGTGGCCGGTCAGCGCCGACTGGATCGCGATGCGCGCGGTTTCCAGGTCGCGCATTTCGCCGATCATGATGATGTCCGGGTCCTGGCGCACGATGCTGCGCAGGGCGTTGGCGAAGTCCAGGCCGATCTGCGGCTTGGCCTGGATCTGGTTGATGCCTTCGATCTGGTATTCCACCGGGTCTTCGACCGTGATGATCTTGACGTCGGCAGTGTTCAGCTGGCTCAGCGCGGTGTACAGCGTGGTGGTCTTGCCTGAACCGGTCGGGCCGGTCACCAGCAGGATGCCGTGCGGCTGTTCCAGCACCTTGCGGAACTGCGGCAGGAAGGCGTCAGTGAAACCGAGACGATGGAAATCGAACACCACCGTTTCGCGGTCCAGCAATCGCATCACCACGCTTTCGCCGTGCGCGGTCGGCACCGTGCTCACGCGCAGGTCCAGCTCCTTGCCCTGCACGCGCAGCATGATGCGGCCGTCCTGCGGCAGGCGGCGCTCGGCGATGTTGAGCCGGGCCATGATCTTGATGCGGCTGATCACCGCAGCAGTGAGGTTGGCCGGCGGGCTTTCGCCTTCCACCAGCACGCCATCGACGCGGTAACGCACCTTCAACCGGCTTTCGAACGGTTCGACATGGATGTCCGAAGCGCGCAGCTCCACTGCACGCTGGATCACCAGGTTGACCAGGCGGATCACCGGCGCTTCCGAGGCGAGGTCACGCAGATGCTCGATGTCATCGACCGCACCGCCCTCGCCATCGGCGGTTTCGACGATCGCGCCCATCGCGCTGCGGCCCTGCCCGAACCAGCGTTCGACCAGGTCATCAATTTCTGCGCGCATGCCCAGCACCGGTGTCACCGGTACACCCAGTGCCAGCTGCACGGCCTGCTGCGGATAAGGATCATGGGCATCGGCCAGCCACAGTCGGACCCCGTGTTCATCCAGCGCGAGCGGGCAGACATGGAACTGCTTGAGGAAGCGCAGCGACAACGGCAAGCCTTCCGCCAGCCCTTGTGGCGGTGCTTCCGGCAGCTGTTTGCCTTCCAGCAGCGGCAGCCCCAGCACTTCGGCGCTGGCCTGGGCCTGGTCACGCTCGGAGACCAGCCCCAGCCGCACCAGCAGGCCCAGCAGGCTGCCGCCGGCCTCTGCGTGCAGCGGCCGCGCACGTGCCAGATCGCCTTCCTTCAGCCGGCCGCGCGCCAGCAGCGCATCCAGGATGCGGCCTTCAGCGTCGTCGGCAGCGGCGGTAGCAGCAAGCGCGTTCACATGACTCTCCTGTCAATCGGCTCGACTTTAACAGTTAAGCCATGATTTCCGCCGCCCCTGCGCCACCTTTCGTAAAAAGACGAAGCCCGTCACATGGGATGACGGGCTTCGGCCATTCAACTACGACAGTTCAAGCTTACTGCGTGGCGAGAATGCTCACCCCGTTGTAGGCCGCTTCACCCACCACCTTGATGTAGTAGGTGGCCGCCACCGGCTTGGTCACCCGCACCGTCTCGGAGGTGCCCGGACGGGTCGACTTGGCGTCGTTGTCGCTGGCACTGGGCTCACGGCCTTCAGCCACGTAGACCGAAACGTTGCCGGTGCCACCGTAGGTGATCACGCTGAACTGCTTGCCGGCAGCCGCTTCGAAGCTGTAGAGCTTGCTGCTGCCGGCCGCACCGGACAGGCCACCGACGGCGGCCTTGTTGGTCAGCGGCGTGGCCACCGGCCCGCAGTTCTCGGTGCACGGTTCTTCCAGTGCCTTGGCCAGCGCGGCCTTGGCATCGAGGATGCCGGTACCGATCGGGGTGGCTGCCGGGATGGCGACCGGGAACGGACGTGCGGTTTCCTTCAGCAGGGTACGCATCGCGGCCGGGGTCAACGGATCCTTGCCCTTGGCGATCAGTGCGCTCTGCACCAGTGCAGCAACGGCGGCCACATGCGGCGAGGCCATCGAGGTACCGCCCATGCCCATGTAGCCCGGCGTGCCCGATTCCGGCGTGGTGGCCGCATTGGAGCCGGTCTGCCAGATGTAGCCACCCGGGTTGCCGTCGACACTGCCGCCGCCACCCGGACCGGACAGGTCCACGCGGGTGCCATAGTTTGAGTAGTAGGTGATGCCACCGGTGATGCGCGTGGCACCCACGGTCACCACGCCTTCGCAGCTGGCCGGACGGTACTTGGACGCGTTGTCGGTCTCATTGCCGGCCGCCACCACCACCGTGGTACCGCGCGAGATGGCGCCGTTGATGGCGTCCTGGTAGGTGCTGCCGCAGGCGCCGCTGCCGCCCAGGCTCATGTTGATGATCTCGGCCGGGTTGGTGTTGGCCGGGATGCCGGTCACCGTGCCACCCGATGCCCAGACCACCGCGTCGGCGATGTCGGACAGGTAGCCGCCGCACTTGCCCAGCACGCGCACCGGCAGCACCTTGGCCTTGTAGGCGACACCGGCCATGCCGACGCCGTTGTTGGTCTGCTCGGCCACGGTGCCGGCGACGTGGGTGCCGTGCCAGGAACTGTCCTCGGCCAGCGAGCCGTCATAGCACTCGTTGTCGTTCTCGACCCAGTCACCGTAGTCCTGCGCACCCGGCACACGATCGTTGGTCGGGCGCCGCGAGGTCTCCGCATCGCTGATGAAGTCGTAACCCTCCAGCAGGTTGCCGACCAGGTCCGGATGCTGCGGCAGAATGCCGGTATCGATAACCGCCACCACGATGCCCTCACCCTGCGAGACATCCCATGCCGCCGGTGCGTTGATGCCGCCGACGGCGTTGTGCAGGTGCCACTGGTTCTGCTGGTAGAAGGGATCGTTCGGCACCAGCGCCGGCTGTACGTTGCCGGCACGCAGTTCGGTGCGGCGCAGCTTCACGTCGGCTTCGGCGTACTGCACCGACGGGTCGGCCTGCAGTTCCTTCAGCACACGCTGCAGTTCGGCCGGGGCCAGGCGGCCCTGCACGCGGATCAGGTCCGCACCGGTAGCGAGCTTGCGTACCACTTGCGGGCCGAGGGTACTGGCACGTGAGGTACCGCCGGAGAGGCTGGCCCGGGTCAGCGCCGACTGCACGGTGGACAGCTTCGCCGAGCGGTCGGTGGCGGCGGCAGCGCCGGCCCGGTACTTGACGATGATGCGCTCGGCGCCCGGCTGGGCGGTGCTGGCCTGGCGCACCGGTTCGCGGGTCGGCAGGCCGGCGGCGTGGACGGCACCGACGGCCGTCATCGACAGCACGGCGGCGGCAAGCACATTGATGCGAAGGTTCTGCTTCTTGATCACGTCGAATTCCTCTTCTGGGTCATGGATCGAACCAACACTGCGGCCATCATTCCTTGACGACTCCCGGCCGGCCCAGCCGGGATTGCCGTGACCTCCCCCCAGGCCCTCACTGCAGGTGCTGCGCCGGCGTGGGTGGCCGCCGGCGCGATGGAGTGGCTTACCAGCCGAAGCCGGCACCGACGCCAACCGAGCTGTCGTCGCTGCTGAAAGCACCGCCGAAGGTCACCGTGGCGCGATCGCTGATCGCACGCTGGTAGCCCAGCGACAACGCCGACTCGCCGCCCTGGAAACCAATGCCGACGCCGACCCGGTTCTGGGTGCGGATACCGGCGGCACTGGTGGCCATGTTGAGCATCGCCGCGCTCATCGCACCCTGGCGGTCGATGCGGCGATCCATGTGGCGCAGGCGTCCGTCGATCTCGCCCTTGAACACATCGAAGCTGTCGGCGACAGCCTGGACGCGGCTGTCGGTGTAGCTGTTGGCCGTGGCCATGCCACGGTCGAGCTGGCCCTTGTTGACCGCATCGGTGGCCGTAGTACCCGCCGCCACATTGGTGACCTGGCGCTCGTTGCCTTCACTGCCCACCGAGACCGTGTTGGCACGATCGGCAACCGAGCCCTGGCCCAGCGCCACCGCGTTCGCCGCGGTGGCATTGGCGCCCTGGCCGATGGCCGTGGACGAAGCGCCACTGGCGACGGCGCCCTCGCCCATGGCGACGGCATTGAAGCCCGTCGCGGGAGTGCCAACCGGAATCCCGGCACCGGCGGCAGCAGCGGTCGGCGTGCCCTGCACACGCGCGGTGCTGGCCGGTGCCGCGTCGGCCGTTGCAGGTGCATCAGCGGTGCTTGCCAGCGGGCTCTCATCCAGCGAGGCACTCATCGCGCGCAGGTTGGCAGTCCCGGCACGCGAGCCACCGGCGGTTCTGCGGTCGATCTCGCTGACCTTGCGGTCCAGCGCGCCGAGCGCATCGCCGACGTTGCTGTAGGTGGCGCCCTGGATCACGTAGTTCGGAGCCACGAACACCCCCTGCATGCCGACGCTGGCACCACCGCCGAGGAAGCTGGCGGCATCGCTGAGCGACTGGAACAGCTGGCCGCCGTTGATCGCCTGGCGACTGCCCGCAGCAATGCTGCCGGCACCGACGTTGTCGATGGTGGTGCCCTGGAAACCGGACAGGGTCAGGCGGTCACGGCTGGCGTCGTCGTAGCTGACCGCGCTGGCCGCGGTGGTTTCCACGGTGGCGATGCGCGAATCGAAATCGCCCACGCGCGTTTCCACCGCGCCCACCCGCTGGTTGGTGACGTTGAGCTGGGAGCCGGTGATGGCATCGCTGCTGCCGGCGGCGATGCGGCCATCGGCCACATTGACGATGCGGCGCGTGGCTGGACCCTCGGTGCCATTGCCACCGCCGACCGACACCACGTTGGCATCGAGCGCACGCGAGCCCGCACCCAGCGCCACCGAGTTGGCACCGGACGCGCCGGCACTGTTGCCCAGTGCAAGTGCACCGTTGCCGATCGCCATCGCGTTGGCGCCCAGCGCATTGCTGCGCGCGCCGCTGGCACTGGCCGCCGAACCGATCGCGGCGGCATCACTGCCGCTGGCGCTGGCAATACCTGCGCCGGTGGCCTTGACGTAACGTGCCGTGCCATCGGCAGTCGCTGCGACCGCATCAAGCTGGCCACGATTGACCGCATCGGTGCGCTCGGTACCGGCAGCGACGCGGGTGATCTGACGATCACTGGTACTGCTGCCCACCGACACGGTGTTGGCACGGTCGGCCACCGAGCCTGCGCCCAGTGCGATGCTGCCGGCCGCCGACGCGTTGGCACTGACACCCACCGCAGTGGCATTGGCGCCGGTGGCCTTGCTGCCGTAACCCACTGCAGTGCCAAGGCGACCACTGGCTTCGGCATAGCTGCCCAGCGCCGAAGCGCCGTCGGCCGAAGCATTGGCGCGGAAACCACTGGCCTGCGACTGGGTGCCGCTGGCCGTGGCCTGCGCGCCGCTGGCAGTGCTGTAAGCGCCCTTGGCCTGGGCGCCGGCGCCGGTAGCACTGGCGCCGAGTTCGCTGGCGCTGGCGCCACTGCCCACGGCTACGCTGTCGACACCAGCAGCCTGCGCCGCGTTGCCGAGCGCCGCCGCATTGTTGCCGGTGGCCAGCGCATCGAAGCCCACGGCCGTGGCATTGGCGGCCATGGCATTGGCACCACTGCCCAGCGCGGTGGCGCCGTTGCCGATGGCGTTGGCCGCGTTGCCGGCGGCCAGTGCGTTGTCACCGTCCACCAGGGCACCGGCCTCGCCATCGGCATTGCCGCTGGCCTGGAACTGCCGGCTGGTCTTGTCGGCGACGCTGGCGACTGCATCCAACTGGCCCTTGTTCACCGCATCGGTGGCTTCGGTACCGGCTGCGACATGGGTGACCTGGCGCTCACCGCCCGCCTTGCCGACGGCCACCGTGTTGTCACGGTCGGCCTTGGAGCCGGCACCGAGCGCGACGCTGTTGCTGCCATTGGCGGCGGCGTTGGCACCCAGCGCGGTGGCACTGCTGCCTGCCGCCCACGAATTCCAGCCAATGGCGGTCGCGTAGTCTTCGGTGGCCCATGCACCGGCGCCGAATGCCGCGGCACCGGTGCCACTGGCACGCGAGGGGATCAGGCCGAAGAAGGTGCTGCCACCGATCGCCACGCTTTCTTCGCCACTGGCTTCGCTGGACTGACCGACCGCTACTGCACCGGTACCGGCGGCGGCGGCACCGAAGCCGACCGCCGTGGTGTTGGCGCCACTGGCCGCCGAGCCGTAGCCCAACGCGGTGCCGAGGCGACCGCTGGCTTCGGCGTAGCCGCCGACAGCGGTAGTGCCATCGGCAGACGCGGCGCTGCGGAAGCCACTGGCCAGTGCCTGGGTGCCGCTGGCATTGGCTTCAGTGCCCGTGGCCGTGCTGTAGGCACCGCTGGCCTGCGCGCGCGCGCCGACCGCGCTTGCGCCCAGTTCACTGGCGCTGGCGCCGGTACCGAGCGCCAGGCTGTCTTCGCCGGTAGCCTGTGCCGTGCTGCCCAGGGCCGCCGCGTTGCTGCCGGTGGCCAGCGCATCGATGCCCACGGCCGTGGCGTTGGCGGCCAGCGCATTGGCACCACTGCCCAACGCGGTGGCACCGTTGCCGATCGCGTTGGCCGCGTCACCGGCCGCCAGCGCGTTATCGCCCTCCACCAGCGCCCCGGTTTCACCATCGGCATTGCCGCTGGCCTGGAACTGCCGGCTGGTCTTTTCCGCTGCCGCGGCTACGGCATCGAGCTGATTCCTGTTGACCGCATCATTGCCCTGCGTGCCATCGGCCACGTTGGTGATCTGGCGGGTGTTGCCACCGCCGCCCACCGACACGGTGTTGTCGCGATCCGCGATCGAATCGGCACCCAGCGCCACGCTGTTGGCGCCGCGCGATTCAGCGGCGTTACCCAGCGCGGTACTGTTGATGCCCCCCGACCAGGCGCCACCACCCACCGCGGTGGAGTAGTTGCCCGACGCTTCGGTAGCCAGCACGCCGAACAACGAGCCACCGACGGCGACGCTGTTGGTGCCGGTGGCCAGGCTGCCCTGGCCGGTGGCGGTGCTGTAGGCACCGGAGGCTTCCGAGTCGCCACCCACGGCCACGCTGTTGGATCCGGAGGCATTGGCAAAGTTGCCGAACGCGGTGGCATTGAAGGCCGAGGCCTGTGCATAGCCACCGATGGCGGTGCTGTAACCGCCGCTGGCTTCGGCACCGATACCGAAGGCCGCCGACGCCGTACCACTGGCTACGCTCTCGCTACCGACAGCGGTGGCCGCGTCACCACTGGCATTGCTGAAGTAGCCCACGGCCACGGCCTCTTCGCCGGACGCTTCGGACAGCACGCCATTGGCAGTGCTACCGGCGCCGCTGGCGATGCTGGCCGCACCGAACGCCGCGCTCTGCTCGCCGCTGGCTTCGCTTTCCGCGCCATGCGCGGTGGCGTACTCGCCCGTGGCCTGTGCGTTGGCACCAACAGCGCTGGCGTTGGCTGCGGTCGCCAACGCATTGAAGCCCAGCGCCTGTGCGTTGCTGGCCAGCGCGTTGGCGCCGCTACCCAGTGCGGTGGCGCCATTGCCGATGGCGTTGGCGGCATCACCGGCCGCCAGTGCGTTGTCACCTTCCACCAATGCACCGGCTACGTCGTCGCCGTTGCCGCTGGCCTGGAAGAAGCGGCTGGTGGTGGTGGCCGTGGTCGCCACCGCATCCAGCTGCGCCTTGTTCACCGCATCGGTGGCCTGGGTGCCGGCGGCGACGTTGGTGACCTGGCGTTCGTTGCCGGCGCTGCCCACCGACACCGTGCGCGCTCGGTTGGCGACCGAACCGGCACCCAGCGCGACCGTATTGCTGGCGCTGGCATTGCTGCCCGCACCCAGCGCGATCGCGCTTTCACCACCGGCTACCGTGTTGGTGCCGATGGCGATGCTGTTGATGCTGTTGCCCAGCGCCTGGAAGCCCAGCGCCACGCTGTTGTCGCCATAGCCGAAGGCACCACGGCCGACCGCTGTGGAGCTGGCGCCGTTGGCCCAGCTGTTGTAACCGATGGATGTTGCGCCGCTGCCACTGGCCCAGGCCGCGTTGCCGAACGCCGAGGCATTGGTGGCAGTGGCCCATGCACCCGAACCGAATGCTGCTGCGCCACTTGCAGTGGCCCAGCTGTATCCGCCTACTGCGGTGCTGTCATCGCTGCTGGCGAATGCGCTGTCGCCGACCGCAACCGCATAGCTGCCGGTGGCGCGCGACTTGCCGCCTGCGGCGAAGCTGTTGTCACCACTGGCCTTGGCCGCGTTGCCGAAAGCGCTGCTGGCAGCCCCGGTGGCCTGCGCACCGCTGCCGACTGCGGTGGCATCGGCAACAGCGGTGGTGCCCACCTGCTGCGCCGTGCCATCGGCACCGACGATCGGCTGGTTGAACTCGTCGTAGGCCTGGCCGAGGCCACCGATGGCGACACCGCCATTACCGGTGGCCGCGCTGTTGCGGCCCACGGCCACGCTGTCATCGCCGATGGCCGACGCGGCAGCACCATGTGCAATGGCACCTGCGCCGATCGCATTGCTCGACGAACCCACAGCGATGGAGCCTTCGCCATCAGCCAGTGCGCCAGCATCACTGCCCGCCTCCGGCTGTGCCTGGAAGAAACGCGCGGTGGTGTCGGCAGTGCCGGCCACGGCGTCGAGCTGGGCTTTGTTCACCGCATCGGTGGCTTCGCTGCCCGCAGCGACGCTGGTGATCTGCCGCTCGTTGCCGGCGCTGCCGACGGCCACGCTGTTGGCGCGCACCGCTTCGGAATTCGCGCCGAGTGCCACACTGTTCGCGCCGCGTGCGGTGGCGTAGTAACCCACGGCAGTGCTCTGCGCTCCGCTCGCCCAGGTCTGCGCGCCCAGGGCACTGGCGTTCTCGCCCGGTGCATAGGCGAAGTAGCCGACCGCGGTCGCTTCGGCGCCGGAGGCTTCGCTGAGGCTGCCGTTGGCCACGGCACGGTCGCCACTGGCGATGGCACCGGCACCGACGGCGGTGGCGGCTTCGCCACTGGCCTGGGTCTGCACGAAGAAGCCCAGGCCGGGGATCAGGTCAGCCGGGCCACCGATGGCAACGCTGCTGGTACCCGTCGCATTGCTCTGCGTACCCAGCGCGGTGGAGTAGTCACCGATGGCATTGGCCACGGCGCCGAAGGCCGACGCCTGCGCACCGGCCGCATAGGCGCCGACGCCGTAGGACGACGCCGCAAAACCACTGGCTTCGGCGCTGGCGCCGACCGCAGTGCCGCCGACGCCTGCGCTGGTTGCGCCGGTTTCCACCGGCACGCCGCCGCTGGTGATCAGCGGGTTGCCGTCGGCATCCACCGCAGCGCCACCCACGGCAACGCTGCCCGGACCGTTGGCCTGCGCGTTGTTGCCGAACGCGGCACTGTTCTGGCCCGAGGCCAGCGCGTTGTTGCCAACGGCGGTGGCGTTCTGCGCGACGGCGGTGGCGCCGGCACCGACTGCAGTGGTGCCGTTGCCGATGGCATTGGCGGCCTCGCCGGCCGCCAGCGCCTCGTCGCCCTCGGCCAGTGCACCGGCATCGCTGTTGCTGCTGCCGTTAGCCTGGAAGCGCTTGGCGGTGGCATCGGCCACGGCGGCAACGTCCTTCAGCTGACCGACATTGACTGCATCGTTGTCTTCGGTGCCTGCGGCCACGCTGGTGATCTGCCGGGTCAGGCCGTATTCGGCGGCACCAACGGACACGGTATCGACGCGGTCGGCCAGCGAGCCCGCGCCGAGCGCCACGCTGCCGGTGGCAACCGCAGCGGAATTCGAGCCCAGCGCGGTGCTGTATTCACCAACGGCGGTGCTGAATGCACCCACCGCAATCGACGCTTCGTTGGCGGCGGTAGCGCCGCGGCCCAATGCGGTGCTGCCCGGGCCCATCGCCACGGCACCGCCGCCAACAGCGGTGGCGCCATCGGCAGTCGCTTCGGACAGCGCACCCAGCGCGGTGGCCGCGCCGTTCTCGCTGGCGGCGGTCGCGCTTGCGCCAACCGCGGTGTCGCCGAGACCGAAGGCCGCAGCGCTCTGCCCGACCACCACGCTGGCATCGCCGATTGCCAAGGCGCCCTGGCCGAACGCGCTTGCGCCCAGGCCCGCGGCAATGGCCTGGGTACCGATGGCAGTGGTGGCATTGGCCAGCGACTGTGCGCCGGCACCGGCCGCGACTGCGCCCTGCCCGTCGATCTTCGCCGCGTCGCTGTCATCGCCTGCGCCATCGGCCTTGAAATAACGATTGCCGTCTGCGGCGACATCGGCCAGCGCGGCCTGCGTGGCGCGCGCCTGCGCGTCCAGCTGCGCCTTGTTCACCGCATCGGTGGCCTGGCTGCCTGCGGCAACATTGGTGATCTGCCGTTCCTTGCCGGTATCACCCACGGACACCGTGTTGGCACGCGTGGCCTTGGAGCCGGCGCCCAGCGCTACGCTGTTGGCCGCACTGGCGCTGCTGTTGCTGCCGATCGCCACCGCGTTGCTGCCCTTGGCCGTGGCCGAGCCTTCGATCAGGCACTTTTCGAGCAGCTTGCCGCTGAATGCCACGCAGGTGGCGCTGCCGCCGATCTGCACCGACTGTGCTGTGGCGATACCGCTCATGCCCAATCCCAATACCAGGCCCAGTGCCATCGCCAACCTTGCGGGCGCAGCCTGCGTTGCATCGCGGCGCTGGTCGACGACCCCGCCGCCGCTGTCGGAGGAGGCCAGTTCCGAGGCCACCACCAACTGACCCAATGCTTTGTTCCAGACCTTGCGATAAATCCGATTCATCGGTACGGCTCCTGATTGGACTGGTTTTGGGCAAAGCAACGCCACCGCTGGGCTTTCCGGCCCAACGTCCCCTGGGGGCGTTTATTCGCGTGATTTACTGCGGGGTATTGCCGAACGGCGCGCAGCGACAGAAAACCGAGCGCGTGCGCCAAGCGGTTACTGCGAAATGAATGATTCTGAAACGGGGTTCAAGTGTTAACGGCAACTTTGCAGATCGTCAAGACTTTGACACAGCAAATCCTATTGCCGTGAAGCACATCACTATTTCACGTGTTTATGAAATGATTTTGTTATGCATGCGTGACGATTCCTCGACGCATGAAAATGCATGTAACTAGCGGTCGCGACTGGAGTTTCAAGCGCGCAAAGAAAAACCCGCCGATCAACGGCGGGTTTTTCCATACGCGATGGCATTGAGGCCTGCGCGATGCAGTGCGATCAGCCGCACCACACCCGCGCGTTGCGGAACATGCGCATCCACGGCGAGTCACCCTGCCACTCGGCCGGAGCCCAGCTCAGGTTGAGCGCGCGCGGGGTGCGCTCCGGGTGCGGCATCATGATGGTGACGCGGCCGTCGCTGCTGGTCAGGCCGGTGATGCCGTCCGGCGAACCGTTCGGATTCAGC
The DNA here is from genome assembly GCF_036320025.1 of Stenotrophomonas sp. SMYL86. Classification (NCBI taxonomy): domain Bacteria; kingdom Pseudomonadati; phylum Pseudomonadota; class Gammaproteobacteria; order Lysobacterales; family Lysobacteraceae; genus Stenotrophomonas; species Stenotrophomonas sp. SMYL86. The sequence goes on along the minus strand of NZ_JAWIRU010000010.1, from coordinate 141,159 downwards.
GGGTACTGGCTGGCAACGTTGCCGTGGCCATCGATGTAGCGCAGCGAGACACGTGCGGCGGCCTGGTCGACGGCATTGTCGAACACCGCCTGGCCTTCGCCATGCGCCACCGCCACCTGCAGGCGCGAACCGGCCATGCCGCGCAGCAGGATCGACGGCGATTCCACCACCTCCAGCAGCGCGGTACGGGCTTCGAACTGCTCACTGGCGTTGCGGCGGAACTGCGGCCAGTGCTCGGCCCCCGGAATGATGCCCTTCAGCTGGCTCATCATCTGGCAGCCGTTGCACACGCCCAGCGCGAAGCTGTCCTCGCGGGCGAAGAACGCAGCGAAGGCATCACGCAGCGCGCTGCGCTCCAGGATCGAGGTGGCCCAGCCACGGCCGGCACCGAGCACGTCGCCGTAGCTGAAGCCACCACAGGCGACCAGGCCGGTGAAGTCCTGCAGGGCCACGCGGCCTTCGATCAGGTCGCTCATGTGCACGTCGAACGCGCGGAAGCCGGCACGTTCGAAGGCGTTGGCCATTTCAATCTGGCCGTTCACGCCCTGCTCGCGCAGCACGGCCACGCGCGGGCGCGCACCGGTGCTGATGAACGGCGCCGCCACGTCCTCGTTGAGGTCGAAGCTGAGCTTGGGCTTCAGGCCCGGCGCCGTGAAGGCACGCGCAATCTCGCGCTCGGCGTCGGCGTTGGCCGGGTTGTCGCGGCGCTTCTGCATCGCATGGGTGACCGACCACCAGGCGTCGAACAGCGCGTCCCAGCGCCACTCGGCCAGGTTCTCGCCGCCCAGCGACACGCGCACCACCGGTGCGGTGGTCGGCTTGGCGATGCGCTGTGCGCATTCGGTCAGTGCGTGGCGTTCGACCAGATCGGCGAACGCAGCACGGTCTTCGCGCGCGATCTGCACCACCGCACCCAGTTCTTCATTGAACAGGCTGCGGAACGGATCATCGCCCCAGGCATCGAGAGTGATGTCCAGGCCCAGGCGCGAGGTGAAGGCCATTTCGCACAGCGCAGCGAAGGCGCCGCCGTCGCTGCGGTCGTGATAGGCCAGCAGCAGGCCGGACTGGCGCGCATCGCGGATCAGTTCAAAGAAGCCACGCAGGCGCTGCGGGTCGTCCAGGTCCGGCGCGGCACCGGCGAAGGCCGGCAGATCGCCGTGGTCGGCATGCACCTGGGCCAGGATCGAACCGCCCAGGCGCTGCTTGCCGGCACCCAGGCCGATCAGCCACAGCTCGCTTTCCACGTCGCGGTCGAGCAGCGGGGTCAGCTGCTGGCGCACGTCGGCCACCGGCGCGAACGCCGAGATCACCAGTGACACCGGCGACACGCTCTTGTGTGCTTCGCCCTGGTCGTGCCACTGCGCCTGCATCGACAGCGAGTCCTTGCCCACCGGGATGCTGATGTCCAGCTGCGGGCACAGTTCCATGCCCACCGCCTTCACCGCGTCGTACAGCAGCGCGTCTTCACCCGGGTGGCCGGCTGCGGCCATCCAGTTCGCCGACAGCTTGATCTCATCCAGCGCATCGACCGGGGCCGCGCACAGGTTGGTCAACGCTTCGCCCACCGCCATGCGTGCCGAAGCAGCGGCGTCGAGCAGGGCCAGCGGGGTGCGCTCGCCGATCGACATCGCTTCACCGGCCACGCCGTCGAAGTCGGCCAGGGTGATCGCCACGTCGGCCACCGGCAGCTGCCACGGGCCGACCATCTGTTCGCGTGCGGTCAGGCCACCGACGCTGCGGTCACCGATGGTGACCAGGAAGTTCTTTGACGCCACCGTCGGGTGCGCGAGCACGCGAAGGCCGGCTTCCTGCAGGTCCAGGCCGCCGGTCTTCAGCGCCGGCCAGCGCGGGGCCGGCGGATGCGCGGTGTCGCGGTGCATCTTCGGCGGCTTGCCGAACAGCACATCCATCGGCAGGTCGATCGGCGCATCGGCCGGGGTATGGCCCGGCACGGCACCGTAGGCCACCACCAAGTGCTCCTCGGCAGTCGCCACGCCAACCGCGGCGAACGGGCATCGCTCGCGGGCACACAGTGCGGCGAACTCGGCCAGGCGCTCCTGGGCCACGCCCAGCACGTAGCGTTCCTGCGACTCGTTGCACCACAGCTGCATCGGCGACAGCGACGGATCATCGGTGGGCACCTTGCCCAGATCGATGACACCGCCGACCTTGGAGTCGTGCAGCAGTTCGGGGATTGCATTGGACAGGCCACCGGCACCGACGTCGTGGAAGAACTTGATCGGGTTGTTGGCGCCCATCGCCACGCAGCGGTCGATGACCTCCTGGCAGCGGCGTTCCATTTCCGGGTTGTCGCGCTGCACGCTGGCGAAGTCCAGGTCTTCGGCGCTCTCGCCGGAGGCCACCGAACTGGCGGCACCGCCGCCCAGGCCGATCAGCATTGCCGGGCCACCCAGCACGATCACCGCGTCACCGGCCTGCAGCTGGATCTTGTCGACCTGCACGCGATCGATCGCGCCGAGGCCACCGGCCAGCATGATCGGCTTGTCGTACGCGCGCACCAGATCGGCGCCTTCCGGCAGCTCGAAGCTGCGGAAGTAGCCGAGCAGGTTCGGGCGGCCGAACTCGTTGTTGAACGCTGCGCCGCCAAGCGGGCCGTCGGTCATGATTTCCAGCGCCGGTGCCATGCGCGGGTTCAGCGCGCGCGGCGCTTCCCACGGCTGCGGCAGTTCCGGAATGCGCAGGTGCGAAACCGAGAACCCGGACAGGCCCGCCTTCGGCTTGCCGCCTCGGCCGGTCGCGCCTTCGTCGCGGATCTCGCCACCGTTGCCGGTCGATGCGCCCGGGAACGGCGCGATCGCGGTCGGATGGTTATGCGTTTCCACCTTGATCTGGAACGCGCTGGGCACCTGCGGCTCGCGGCGGTATTCGCCGCTGGCCGGATCCGGGCGGTAACGCGACGCCGGATGGCCTTCGATCACTGCGGCATTGTCGCTGTACGCGCTGAGCGTGTGCTGCGGGGTCTGCTGGTGGGTGTTCTTGATCATCCGGAACAGCGAGCGGTCCTGCTCCTGGCCGTCGATGGTCCAGCTGGCGTTGAAGATCTTGTGGCGGCAGTGCTCGGAATTGGCCTGCGCGAACATCATCAGCTCGACGTCGGACGGCGCGCGGCCGAGCGCGGTGAAGCGTTCGCGCAGGTAGTCGATCTCGTCCTGGGCCATGGCCAGGCCGAGGCGCTGGTTGGCAGCCTCCAGCTGGTCCACCGGCACGCGTTCCAGTTCACCGCGGGCCGGCGCCGAGAACAGCGCCTGGCCCTGTTCCACGGTCTCCAGCACCGACTGCGTCATCGGGTCGTGCAGCGCCTTGACCAGCGCCTGCTGGGCGGCGGCATCGGCCGGCCAGCCCTGCACGTCGATGCGCAGGCCACGCTCGACCCGGCTGACCGGCTGCCCGGCACCGCGGACCAGTTCGGTGGCCTTGCTCGACCACGGCGACAGCGTGCCCAGGCGCGGCACCACGATGCGGCTGACCGCGCCGTCGGCCACGGCCTCGGCCTGCGGCGCGGCTTCGAGGATGCGGCACAGGGTGGTCAGGTCGGGGGCGGCGCTGCCTTCGGGCTGCACGAAGTAGACGTGCCAGGCACCGCTGATGCGCAGGGAGGGAGCGATGGACTGCAGGCGGGATTCAAGACGTTCGCGGCGGAACGGCGACAGGGCGGGCGCGCCCTCAAGGACCATCATGTCCGGGGAACCGTAGTTGGGAAACGGGCCCGACATTGTACCGGAAGCGGGGGAAGGGCTTTGGCCGGGCGGCGCCCGGCACCCGCCGAAGCCAAGGCAACGGCAACTGCCAAAGCAAAAGCGGGGTTCCCGTGGGATGGCGGGGTGGGTTCGGTTGCGGGGGACGCCGTGAATCCATCCCTGGAGGCTCGGTCGCCGCATCCATGCGGCTCACGCCCCCGCAACCGGACCCACCCCGCCTTCGACAGATTTCCGCGATCTGCAGTAGATCCACGCCATGCGTGGATGCTCCCCGGTAGTGCCGGCCGCTGGCCGGCAACCAGGAAATTTCAGAAATCAGGCATTGAAGAGCGAAGCGATCGGCTTCTGCTTTTGATTTTCTGTTCTGTCTTCCGTGGCTGGCCGCGCAGGAACCTGTCCGTGGCCGGGCGGGGGGGGGGGGCACGGGGGGGGGCCCCCAGGGTGCGGGGGCCCCCCGGGGGCGGCCCCCCCCCCCCCCGCCCCCGCGCCCCCCCCCCCCGCCCCCCCCCCCCCCCCCCCCCCCCCCCCCCCCCCCCACGGCCAACCCCCAGAAATCCGCTGTTCGCGGAAAGCCCCAGCCACGAGGGGGCTCCGCCGATGGCCGCCGACCGCGCGCCAGCGCCGCTCTCCGCCAAATCCCCGAACCATGCACTCGCTCACGGATTGACCACACGATTGATGACAACGTTGTCCCCACCTGGTGCCGGACTCTCTCCCCGGCCTCCCAGGTACCTCCGTCCGCCCCCTCCGTCGCCTTCCCGGGCGACGCCCGGACCTGCGTCACGCGCGGCGCCATCGGGGCCCGCGCGCCCTTTGATCGGAGACTTACCCATGTACGACCCGATTGTGCGCAGTGCCGAACGTTCGACCCGAAGCTGTCGTCCCCGCCGCCTGGCCTGGCTGCTTGCCCTGGCCGCCGGTACCGCCGCCCTGCCCGGCCTGGCGCAGGCCGCCAGCTGTGCCGGCGTGGCCCAGTGGGACCAGGCCAAGATCTACCGGGCTGGCGATACCCTGCAGAAAGGAGGCGTCCTCTATCGGGCGAACCAGGACATCTGGAACGCGCCGCCGGACCATCCGGCCGGTGCGCCCTACTACACCAACCTCGGTGCCTGCGATGGCAGCGGCGCCAACCAGCCGCCGGTGGTCAGCCTGACCTCGCCGGCCAACGGCGCCGCCTTCAGCGCCGGCAGCACGGTCAACGTGACCGCCAACGCCAGTGATCCGGACGGCAGCGTCGCCAAGGTCGAGTTCTTCCGCGATGGCAGCACGCTGGGCGTGGCCACCAGTGCGCCGTACGCGGCCAGCTGGGCCAATGCCAGCGCCGGCAGCCACACCCTGCGTGCAGTCGCGACAGACAACAACAACGCCACCACCAGCACCGCGACCATCACCATCACCGTCAACGCCGCCGGTGGCGATACCACCGCACCGAGCGTGCCGGGCGGGCTGGCGGTCGGCACCCGCACCGCCAACAGCATCGCGCTCAGCTGGAGCCCGTCCACCGACAACACCGGTGGCAGCGGCGTGGCCGGCTACGACGTGTACCGCAACGGCAGCCTGGTCGGTTCACCGTCCAGCGCCAGCTACATCGATGGCGGGCTGACTGCCTCCACCACCTACCGCTACCGGGTTCGTGCCCGCGACAACGCCGGCAACGCCTCGGCCCAGGGCACCGAGATCAGCGCCACTACGCTGGCCGGCGACGGCGGCACCACCGGCAAGCGGGTGATCGGTTACTTCACCCAGTGGGGCATCTACGGCCGCAACTACCGGGTCAAGAACATCGACAGCAGTGGCTCGGCCGCACGCCTGACCCACATCAACTACGCGTTCGGCAACGTGCGCAACAACCGTTGCGAAGTGGGCATCACCCAGCCGTCGGATCCGAACAGCGGTGCCGGTGGCGATGCCTTCGCCGACTACACCAAGGCCTTCAGTGCCGCCGAGAGCGTCAGCGGCAGCGCCGATACCTGGGACCAGCCGTTGCGCGGTAACTGGAACCAGCTCAAGCAGCTCAAGGCCAAGTACCCGGGCATGAAGGTGCTGATCTCGCTGGGTGGCTGGACCTGGTCGCGTGGTTTCTCCAGCGCGGCGCGTCCGGAAAACCGCCAGGCCTTCGTCGCCTCGTGCATCGACGCCTACATCAAGGGCAACCTGCCGGTGACCGACGGTGCCGGTGGCGCCGGTGCCGCACTGGGCGTGTTCGACGGCATCGACGTCGACTGGGAGTACCCGGTGGCCTGTGGCATCGAATGCGGCAAGCCGGAGGACAACGCCAACTTCACCGCGCTGATGGCCGAGTTCCGCCGCCAGCTCGATGCGGTGCGTCCGGGCCTGTTGCTGACGGTGGCGGTGGGTGCCGGCATCGACAAGATCCGCGTCACTGATCCGGCCGCGTACCACCCGTACCTGGACTACATCAACGTGATGACCTACGACTTCCACGGCGCGTGGGATGCGAAGACCAATCACCAGTCGGCGCTGTTCGATTCGCCGAATGATCCGTCCACCGGCGACCAGAAGCTCTACAACAGCAACGACGCCATCGAGGCCTTCATCAGCCGTGGCGTGCCCGCCGCCAAGCTCAACCTGGGCATCGGCTACTACGGGCGTGGCTGGACCGGTGTGACCAACGCCAACAACGGCCTGTACCAGACCGCGACCGGCGCCGCCCCGGGCACGTATGAAGCCGGCATCGAAGACTGGAAGGTGCTGAAGAACCTGGCGTGGCCGGGCTACACCGACAACACCGCCGGTGCCACCTGGATCTACAACGGCAGCACGCTGTGGAGCTTCGATACCCCGGCCAACATCACCCGCAAGATGGGCTACGTGAAGACCCAGGGCCTGGGCGGCGCGTTCGTCTGGGAGTTCAGCGGTGACGATGCGCAGGGCACGCTGACCAAGGCGGTCAGTGATGGCCTGAAATAAGCAAAAAGCCGGGGGCGCATTGTGCGCCCCCGGCCTCTGATCTGTAGCGCCGAGCCCATGCTCGGCTGATGGTCCCGCAGTCGAGCATGCCTCGACGCTACGATTCCGCGTCAGCGCTTCTCGGACAGCTTGTCCAGCGCCGCACGCAGCTGCGCCGGCGGCAGGTAGCCGCCCAGCTGGGTGCCGTCCGGGGCGAAGATCGCCGGCGTGCCGTTCACGCCCAACTGCTGGCCCAGCGCGTACTGCATCGCCACCGGGTTGGTGCAGTTCTTGGCCGGCACACTGCCACCGCGCTTGGCGTTGGTCAGGGCCTGGCGGCGATCCGCTGCACACCAGACCGAAATCATGTCGGTGTAGTCCTTGCTGCCCAGGCCCATGCGCGGGAATGCCAGGTACTCGACCGAGATGCCGTTGCGGTTGAGCTCTGCGATGTCCTGATGCAGCTTGCGGCAGTAGCCGCACTCGATGTCGGTGAACACGCTGATGGTGTACTTGGCATTGGGCGCAGCGAATACGATGCGGTCGCCGTGGTTGGCCTTGGCCAGCAGATCGCGGCGGTAGCCGAGCAGGCCTTCGCTGTTGGCCGGGCCCTTGGCACGCGTGTCGTAGGGCTGCGACTGGAACAGGTAGCGGCCATCGTCGGACACGTACAGCAACTGGCCGGAGACCACGACCTCGCGGAAGCCGGGGAACGGCGCAGCGCCGATGTAGTCCACCTGGAAGCCGGGATTCAGGGCGGTCAGCGCGGCGCGTACGGCCTGGTCGGCCGAAGCGTTGGCGGCCGGGGCGGCCTTGGCCGCAGCCGCGGCGGGTGCCTTGGCGGCCGGCGGAGCCGGCTGGGCGCAGGCGGTCAGGCTGAGCGCACCGAACACGGCGGCGATGGCAAATCGGAGCATGGAGCGGTCCGCGACAGAAGAAGACCCCGGATTCTGACACAGCCGCCGCTACCGGGCCGCGACACCGCCCACCGTCCGAGGCCGGGGTTCAGGCCGCTGCTCAGCCGCGCGGATGGTGGCGCGCGTGCAGCTTCTGCAGGTGTTCGCGGGCCACCAGGGTGTAGATCTGGGTGGTCGACAGCGAGCTGTGGCCGAGCAGCATCTGCAGCGCGCGCAGGTCGGCGCCGCGGTTGAGCAGATGGGTGGCGAAGCTGTGGCGCAGGCCATGCGGGCTGATCCGCACCGGATCGATACCGGCCACCTGCGCGTGGCGCTTGACCAGATGCCAGAACGCCTGGCGGGTCAGCGCATGCAGCGTCGGCTCGACAAACAATGGGGTCTGCCCATCGGCCAGCGCCTGCACTTTGCCCTTGCCGACCAGCTGCGGGCGCGACGCCTGCAGATAGCGCTCCAGCCAGTGCTGCGATTCCTCGCCCAGCGGCACCAGCCGCTCCTTGCTGCCCTTGCCCGTGACCCTCAGCACGCCCTGGCGCAGGTTGACTGCCGTGGCCGGTAGCAGCACCAGCTCGCTCACGCGCAGGCCGGCCGCATACATCAGCTCCAGCATGGCGCGGTCGCGCAGGCCCAGCGGACTGTCGATGTCCGGCGCCGCCAGCAGTGCGTCGATCTGGCTTTCGGCCAGCGCCTTCGGCAACAGCCGCGGCAGCTTCGGCGGGTCCAGCAGTGCACTGGGGTCCTCGCTGCGTTCACCACGGCGCACGCCATCGGCGAAGAACGCGCGCAGCGCCGACAGCAGGCGCGCATTGCTGCGCGGCGACCAGCCATGCCGGGTGCGCCAGGCCAGGTAATCGAACAACCCCGGGCGCTCGATGCCGGCCAGGCCACCGTCGCGTCCATCCATCCAGCGCGCCAGCCCTTCCAGGTCGCGCCGGTAGCTGTCGAGGGTGGCGCGGGCCAGGCCGTTCTCGGCCCAGATCGCATCGAGGAAGCGCTGGATGCGCGCGCTGTCGTCGGCGCGCAGCTCGGGCAGTTGCTGCACCAGCTGGCGGCGTTCGGCGGGGGTGGAAACAAGGGCCATGGGTGCAGGATACGAGGGCCACTGCGGGCGCGGCCAGCTTTGCGTATGCTCGGCGCATGTCCCGCCCCGCCACCGACACGGCCCCTGCGGCCGCTACCGAAATGCCCCGCCCACGTGCCTTGTTGGCCTGGCGCGTGCTGGCGATGGTCTACGACGCACTGCCGGTGCTGGCGCTGTGGATGCTGGCCGGCACGCTGTTCACCCTCGCCTACACCTTCAGCGGCCACGCGCAGCGCGAGAACATCGCACCGTTCAGTGCCTGGCAGTGGCTGCTGTGGGCGGTGTGCTGGGGAATCACGGGGTGGTACGCCACGGCCAGCTGGCGCCGTGGCGGACAGACGCTGGGCATGCGACCGTGGCGGCTGAAACTGCAATCGAGCGATGGCACGCCGCTGCGGCTCGGCCAACTGTGGCTGCGCTTCGCGGTGGGCTCACTGTCGCTGCTGCTGGGTGGACTGGGGTTCTGGTGGGCATGGGTCGACCGCGACCGCCTGACCTGGCACGACCGCGCCAGCGGCACCCGCCTGATGCGCATGCCGAAGCGGTGATGCACCACGTGTAGAGCCGAGCATGGGCTCGGCTCTACACGATCAACGCAGCGATCAGCCGGCTGGCGCCGGGTCCGGCAGGATCACCGCCGGCTGCGTCCAGAGGTCGAAAAAGGCGGACGCGAACGCATTGGCCTGCACGTCATCGGCCACCGGAACCTGTCCGCTCAACTGCGCACGGGTCTTCACGAACTCCTGCCACAGTTTCAGGCTGGCCTTCTTCAGGCGCTTCTGCTCGCCTGCATCGGTTGCGGCAAGGTACTGCGCGTACAGCTCGCGCATCGGTTTGCCCTGGGCCTCATAGGCCGCCGGAAGCGGCGGCAGCTGGGCGGCAGTGAAAGCCACCGATGCTGCCGGCGGCCGGTAGCCATCCGGCCCGAAAGCCTCCTTCAGCTCGTCCCCGGCATCCAGGTATTCGAAGAAGCCAGGCACGTTGTAGAGCTTGGTCCGGTAGTCGGACGAGGTATCCGGGCTGCTGGAGACCACCGTGTCAGGCAGCTCGCCCTTCAGTCCTGCGTCCCAACGGCGCGGAATGAAGAAGCCGGTCGCCTTCACGTAGGGACCCTCGATCTCCACATCGTTCAGTTCGATCTTCGATGCCAGGTTGCCGGTATTGGTTTTGCTGGTGACGTACTGCTCGGTGACGATCACGTACTCGGCCATGGCCGGGTTGATCAGCCCACCGATCCCGTCGGCGTAGACAACCATGCGTACGCTGCCGATTTTCTCGCTCTGCAGCCGGTACTGGCCCGGCTCCAGGACCAGGGGCATGGAGGTGTGCGGCGGCAGGGTATGCACCTGCTGGTCGACCGACAAGGTCAGCGGTGCATCCGTCGGGTTGTCGATCTCGAAGTCGACGGTGGACCGGCTGCAGCCGGCAGAAAGCAGCACGGCCGCGATGTACGGCAGAAAGCGTTGGAAGCTCATGTTCGTCCTTGAAGTGAAACGGAAACAGCCGGGCCTTGCCCGGCTCCCTGGGAATCAACCCGATTTGCGCCGGAACAGCAATCCAGACACCGCCAGCATCACGATCGGTGGCAGCGCATAGGCAATGCGGTAATCGAACTTCAGCGCGCCGGCCATGCGCCCGAAGAACAGCTGCAGCAGCCAGAAGCCCAGCGCGAACAGGATGCCCAGGAACAGGCGCTTGCCCATGCCGCCGCTGCGCAGCGAGCCGAACGCGAACGGCACCGCCGCCAGGCACAGCGCCAGCACGTTCAACGGGTAGAACCAGCGGCTCCAGTACACGTCCTCGAAGTCACGCGCGTCCAGCCCGTTGCGCTGCCGGTAGGTGATGCTGGTGCTCAGTTCGGCGAGGCTGAGGTTGCGCGGCTTGGCGATGCCGGTGGCCAATGCGGCCGCATCCAGCTTCGAATTCCACGGTTCGCGCGCGATTTCCTGGCGGGTCGCCGAGCGCTCGCCGAAGGTATCGCGACGTACCCCGGTCAGCACCCAGCCATCCCTGTCATGCTCGGCGGTGTCGGCATGGGTCAATGAGGCGATGCCCCCGCTCTCGGCGATGCGGTACAGGCGCACGTCGCGCAGGATCAGGCGCGTGCCTTTGTCGCCGACCAGCTGCTCCTCGCCGCTCTGCGCGTTGAGGAAGGTATCGCCCTCGCGTGCCCACAGGCCCGAGTAGCGGCTGGTGGCGATATCCCGCCCCCACTTGGCGCTGGACTTCAACGCATCGGCGCGGTCCTGGCCCCAGGGGCCCAGGGTCTCCGCGCTGAACACCATCACCGCGGTCAGCAGCGACAGCGCAATCGCCACTGAAACGCTCAGGCGCTTGCGCGACAGGCCCAGCGCACGCAGCGCGGTCAGCTCCGAGGTCGCTGCCAGCTGGCCCAGGCCCATCAGTGCACCGATCACCGCGGCGGTGGGGAACATGGTGTAGGCGCGGCGTGGCACCGTGTACAGCACCCAGGCGGCGGCATGGCCCAGCGTGTAGCCGTTCTTGCCGATGTCCTTGAACTCGCCGGAGAACGCCATCACCACGTCCAGGCCAACCAGCACGGCCCAGGTCAGCAGCACCGTGGTGAACACCGACCGGCCCAGGTACAGGTCGAAACGCATCGGGCGCAGCCTCATGCGCGGGCTCCCTTCGGGCGGCCCAGGCGGCCATCACGTGCATACATCCAGATTGCCAGCGCCAGCAACGGCAGGGTCAACCACCACAGGCCGAGCGCTGGGGGGATCTTGCCGTTGGCGATCCAGCCGCTGCCGATGAACATGAGATTGGTACCGACCATGTAGGCCATCAGCGCCAGCATCATGCGGCCGTAGCGCTGCTGGCGCGGCGAGCTGCGGCCCAGCGGCACGGTCAGCAGGGCGAACGCCAGCGCGATCAGCGGCGGCGCCAGGCGGCGGTGCAGCTGCGCCTGCGCCTGCGGACGCTCATCGCCGATCAGCTGCAGGGTCGGCATCAGTTCCGGGTCATCCTCGGTGCGGGTCTGCGCGCCATCGGGCAAGGCCACGTCATTGCGGGCGAAGGTCGCCAGGCGGTAGTCCAGGCCACCAGCCACCGGCCCTTCCACCTGGTGGCCGTCATCCAGCTCCAGGAAGCGCTGACGGGTGCCCTCGAAGAACATGCGGCCGCCATTGGCCGACACCACCTCCAGGCGGTCATCCTTCTGGCGCTGCAGGAACACCTTGCCCAGTTGGGTGCCATCGGGCGAGATCGAGGACAGGTAGACCACGCCGCCATTGGGCAGCGGGGTGAAGCGGCCCGGCTCCAGACCGGCCATCAGCACGCTGCGGTTGGCCTCGATGATCATCTGCTCGGCCACCCGGCCGGCCCACGGGCCCAGCCACAGCGAGCAGGCGCCCACCAGGGCCACCACCGGCACCACCAGCATCAGCAGTGGCCGCAGCAGGCGTTTGGGGCCGACACCAATGGCGGTGATCACCGCCATTTCCGAGTCACGGTACAGGCGGGCGATGGCCAGCAGCAGGCCCAGCATCAGCGCCAGCGGCAGGATCAGCGGCAGGTAGGCGATGAACTGCAGGCCCAGCTGCGAGAACAGCAGCTTGGCCGGCAGGCGCCCGTCGGCGATGTTGCCGAGGATGTCCACCAGCACGCCGCCCACGCTGACCACCAGCAGGACGATCAGGGTAGCCAGGAAACTCTGGACGAAATCGCCCAGCAGGTATCGGTCGAGCTTCAGCATGGGGCGGTGGTTTAAACTCTGGGGTTCGTTCGCGGTGCCGCCCAGTCTACTGTCTGGGCGTAAACGGCCTGCGATTGTACGGACTCGCCAATGGAATCTGCTCAATGGCCCTCGAATTCACCCTGAACCACGTTGCTCCGGCCGCCGCCACCGTCGATTGCCTGGTGGTTGGCGCGTACGCCGACCATACCCTGACCCCGGCCGCACAGGCCCTGGACGCCGCCAGCGGTGGCCGCCTGGCCGCCCTGGCCCAGCGCGGCGACCTGTCCGGCAAGACCGGCGCCACCACCCTGCTGCATGACCTGCCGGGCGTGACCGCCCCGCGCGTGCTGGTGGTTGGCCTGGGCGAAGCCGCCCGTTTCGGCGTGCCGCAGTACCTGAAGGCCGTCGGCGACGCCGTGCGCGCGCTGAAGGCCGGTGCTGCCCGCAGCGCACTGTTCACCCTGTCCGAAGTGGCGGTGAAGGACCGCGACGCGGCCTGGGCGATCCGCCAGGCGGTGATCGCCGCCGATCACGCCGCGTACCGCTACACCGCCACCCTGGGCAAGAAGAAGGCCGACGACGCCGGCCTGGCCCAGCTGGCCATCGCCGGTGACGACGCGCAGGCCCTGGCCCAGGGCCAGGCCATCGCCGCCGGTGTCGAGTTCGCACGCGAGCTGGGCAACCTGCCGCCGAACTACTGCACCCCGGCCCATCTGGCCGAGGTCGGCGTGAAGTTCGCCGGCGAGCACGACGGTGCCGAAGCCGAGATCCTCGACGAGCACCAGATGGAAGCGCTGGGCATGGGCTCGCTGCTGGCCGTGGCCCGCGGTTCGGCCAACCGCCCGCGCCTGGTCGTGCTGAAGTGGAACAATGGCGGCGACGCCAAGCCGTACGTGCTGGTCGGCAAGGGCATCACCTTCGATACCGGTGGCGTCAACCTGAAGACCCAGGGCGGCATCGAAGAGATGAAGTACGACATGTGCGGTGGCGCCAACGTCATCGGCACCTTCGTCGCTGCGGTCAAGGCCAAGCTGCCGCTGAACCTGGTGGTGGTGGTGCCGGCGGTGGAAAACGCCATCGATGGCAACGCCTACCGCCCGTCCGACGTGATCACCTCGATGTCGGGCAAGACCATCGAAGTGGGCAACACCGACGCCGAAGGCCGCCTGATCCTGTGCGACGCGCTGACCTACGCGCAGCGCTTCGAGCCGGCCGCGCTGGTCGACGTCGCCACCCTGACCGGTGCCTGCATGGTCGCCCTGGGCCACCAGACCGCCGGCCTGATGAGCAAGCACGACGACCTGGCCAACGAGCTGCTGGCCGCCGGCGAGCAGGTGTTCGACCGCGCCTGGCGCCTGCCGCTGTGGGACGAATACCAGCCGATGCTGGATTCGACCTTCGCCGACGTCTACAACATCGGCGGCCGCTGGGCCGGCGCGATCACCGCTGGCTGCTTCCTGTCGCGCTTCGCCGAAGGCCAGCGCTGGGCCCACCTGGACATCGCCGGCGTGGCCAGCGATGAAGGCAAGCGTGGCATGGCCACCGGTCGCCCGGTCGGCCTGCTGAGCCAGTGGCTGCTGGACCAGGCCGCCCGCGCCTGATGCCGTACCCGACCCTGGCCGGCCCCGCCGGCCAGGGCCTCGCCCGGCACTGCCGGGCCCCTGCCTGACCCGGACCCTGCCATGCCCCGCGCCGACTTCTACCTGATCGCCAAGCCCCGCTTCCTGACCGAGCCGTTGCGCCTGGTCTGCGAGCTGGCGCGCAAGGCCAACGACGCCGGGTTGTTCACCCTGGTGCTGGCCCGCGACCAGGCCCAGGCCGAGGAGCTGGACGAACTGCTGTGGGCGTTCGACAACGATGCCTACATCCCGCACCAGATCGCCGGCGAGGACATGGACGAGGAAGAAGCCCTGGTGCTGATCGCCGTGCCGGGCACCGAGGCACCGGCGCGCCCGCTGGTGATCAACCTGCGTGATGAGCCCTGGCTGGGCGAGTGCGAGCGCGTGCTGGAAGTGGTTCCGGCCGACCCGGAAGCGCGCGAACCGCTGCGCGAACGCTGGCGCCAGTACAAGGCCGCCGGTTACGACCTGAACAAGCACGACATGTAAGTCCAGCGAGGACCCCTTGATGCGCCTGTTGATCGCCCTGATTCTTCCCTGGCTGTCCTTCTTCACCATCGGCCGGCCGTTTGCCGGCATTGTCTGCCTGATCCTGCAGATCACCCTGATCGGCTGGCTGCCCGCCGCGATCTGGGCCGCCTACGCGGTCAGCCAGTACCACACCGACCAGAAGATCCGGCGCGCCCTCGGGCCGCGCTGATCTCCCTTCCGCCTTGATTACCGGTTCCCCCGCATGACCCAACTCGCCTCCAGTTACGACCCGAAGTCCTTCGAGACCGACCTCTACGAGGCCTGGGAGAAGGCCGGCCACTTCAAGCCGTCCGGCACGGGCGAGCCGTACACCATCCTGCTGCCGCCGCCGAACGTGACCGGCACCCTGCACATGGGCCACGCCTTCCAGCAGACCCTGATGGACGCGCTGGTGCGCTACCACCGCATGCGCGGCTACGACACGCTGTGGCAGGTCGGCACCGACCACGCCGGCATCGCCACCGAAATGGTGGTCAGCCGCAACCTGGCGCTGGAAGGCAAGGGCGAGACCCGCGATTCGCTGGGCCGCGAAGGTTTCATCGGCAAGGTCTGGGAGTGGAAGCAGCAGTCCGGCGACACCATCGAACGCCAGATGCGCCGCCTCGGCACCTCCGCCGACTGGTCGCGCAGCACCTTCACCATGGACCCGCAGCCGTCGGCGGCGGTCAACGAGGCCTTCGTGCGCTGGTACGAGCAGGGCCTGATCTACCGCGGCCAGCGCCTGGTCAACTGGGACCCGGTGCTGAAGACCGCCATTTCCGACCTGGAAGTGGAAAGCGCCGAGGAAGACGGCTTCCTGTGGTCGATCGCCTACACGCTGGATGAGGGCCTGAGCTACGAACACGTCGAGCGCGATGCCGACGGCGTGGAAACCCTGCGCGAAACCCGCGACTACCTGGTCGTCGCCACCACCCGCCCGGAAACCCTGCTGGGCGATACCGCGGTGATGGTGCACCCGGAAGACGCGCGTTATGCGCACCTGATCGGCAAGAGCGTGGTGCTGCCGCTGACCGGCCGCCGCGTCCCGGTGATCGCCGACGACTACGTGGACCGTGCCTTCGGCACCGGCGTGGTCAAGGTCACCCCGGCGCACGATTTCAACGACTATGAAGTGGGTGTGCGCCACAGCCTGCCGATGATCAACCTGTTCACCCCGGTGGCGGCGCTGAACGAGAACGCGCCGGATCGTTTCCAGGGTCTGGACCGCTACGCCGCGCGCAAGGCCGTGCTGGCTGAGCTGGAAGACCTGGGCATCCTGGTCGAGACCAAGGCGCACAAGCTGCAGGTGCCGCGCGGCGACCGTACCGGCCAGGTGATCGAGCCGTACCTGACCGACCAGTGGTTCGTGAAGATGGACGACCTGGCCAAGCGTGGCCTGGAGCTGGTCGAAGACGGCAGCATTTCCTTCGTGCCGCCGAACTGGATCAACACCTACCGCCACTGGATGAACAACATCCAGGACTGGTGCATCAGCCGCCAGCTGTGGTGGGGCCACCGCATTCCGGCGTGGTTCGACGAAGCCACCGGCAGCTGCTACGTCGGTCGCAGCGAAGAGGAAGTGCGGGCGAAACACAACCTGGGCAGCGACGTGGTGCTGAACCAGGAAAGCGACGTGCTGGAGACCTGGTTCTCCTCGCAGCTGTGGCCGTTCTCCACCCTGGGCTGGCCGAACGAACAGGCCATGGCCGAGCGCGGCTTCGACCGCTACCTGCCGTCGTCGGTGCTGATCACCGGCTTCGACATCATCTTCTTCTGGGTGGCGCGCATGATCATGGCCACCGACAACCTGGTCGGGAAGATCCCGTTCAAGGACGTCTACTTCACCGGCCTGATCCGCGACGGCCAGGGCCAGAAGATGTCCAAGAGCAAGGGCAACGTGCTCGATCCGCTGGACATCATCGACGGCATCACCATCGACGATCTGGTCGCCAAGCGCACCGGCGGCCTGATGCAGCCGAAGATGGTGGAGAAGATCGAGAAGGCCACCCGCAAGGAATTCCCGGACGGCATTGCTGCCCACGGTGCCGATGCGCTGCGCTTCACCATCGCCGCGCTGGCCACCCACGGCCGCGACATCAAGTTCGACATGAACCGCGCCGAGGGCTACAAGAACTTCTGCAACAAGCTGTGGAACGCCAGCCGCTTCACCCTGATGAACACCGAGGGTGCAACGTTCACCGGCGTGCCGACGCCGCGCACCGATGCCGAGCGCTGGATCCTTGCGCGCCTGGCGGCGGTGTCCACCGAGGCGCAGGGCCACTACGCCAACTACCGCTTCGACCTGCTGGCGCAGTGCCTGTACGAGTTCGCCTGGAACGAGTTCTGCGACTGGTTCCTGGAGCTGAGCAAGCCGGCACTGAATGGTGCCGATGCCGCCGACGCCGAAAGCACCCGCCACACCCTGCTGTACGTGCTGGAAGCGCTGCTGCGCCTGCTGCACCCGCTGACCCCGTTCATCACCGAACAGCTGTGGCAGCAGCTGGCCCCGCGACTGGGCCTGGCCGAAACCACGCTGTCGCTGCGCCCGTACCCGACCGCCGCCGAGTTCGAAGGCGATTTCGCCCAGGCTGAAGCCGACGTAGAATGGTTGAAGGCGGTGATCAGTGCCGTGCGTCGCGTGCGCAGCGAACTGAACGTGGCCCCGTCCAAGCTGGTGCCGCTGCGCCTGCAGGCCGGTCTGGAGCAGGACCGCGTGCGCATCGAACGTTTCAGCGCCTCGCTGTCGTTCCTGCTCAAGCTGGACAGCATCCAGTGGCTGGCTGAAGGCGAAAGTGCACCGCCGGCTGCCGCCGCGATCGTCGGTGAACTGAAGCTGCTGGTGCCGCTGGAAGGCCTGGTCGATCTCGACGCCGAGCGTGCCCGCCTGGACAAGGAGATCAAGCGCGTGGAAGGCGAGCAGGAGAAGAGCGAAACCAAGCTCGCCAAGTTCACCGACAAGGTGCCGCCGGCGGTGGTCGAGCAGGAACGCGTGCGCCTGGTCGACTGGAACACCCAGCTGGCCGGCCTGCGCGAGCAGCGCGCGAAGCTGTAAGCGCCGGGAAACGCCGGGTACTGCCCGGCGTTTCCTTTTGTAGAGTCGAGCCGTGCTCGACTCATGACAGCAGTCGAGCATGGCTCGACTCTACATTTCCCGCGCATGGCATCATCGCTGGATGCCGCTTTCCATCTTCCTGCTGGTTCTCGCCGCTGCAGCCCTGCACGCCAGCTGGAACGCGATCGTCAAGCGCGGGCCGGACAAGTTCCTCGGCACCGTACTGGTGACCGGCAGTGCCGCGCTGCTGTCGGCTGCCGGCCTGCCCTTCCTGCCATTTCCCGCCGCGCACAGCTGGCCGTGGCTGGGCGCGTCGGTGCTGCTGCAGGTGACCTACTACGGCCTGGTCGCACGCTGTTACCAGCAGGTCGACATGAGCCTGGCCTATCCACTGATGCGTGGCAGCGCGCCGATCCTGGTCGCGTTGGCGGGCACCCTGCTGGGCGAGCAGCTGCCACCGGCAGCGTGGCTGGGCGTGGTGCTGGTCAGCACCGGCATCCTGTGCATGGCGCTGGGCGCGCGTGGCGGCCAGCTGCGCCTGCCGCTGCTGACCGCGGCGATGATCGCCACCTACACGCTGGTCGATGCGCAGGGCGCGCGTCAGTCCGGCAGCGCACTCAGCTATACGTTGTGGCTGTTCCTGCTGTCGGGCATTCCACTGCCACTGTGGGCGCTGTACACGCGCCGCGGCGCGGTGCTGGACTATGCGCGGCAGCACTGGCCGCTGGGGCTGGCCGGTGGCGTCGGCACCACCGCCTCGTATGCGATGGCGTTGTGGGCAATGACCCAGGCGCCGGTGGCGATGGTCTCGGCGTTGCGCGAATCGTCGATCCTGTTCGCGTTGCTGATCTCGGTGTTCCTGCTGCGCGAACGGATTCCGCGCGCGCGCTGGCTGGCGGCGGCGTTGATCGTCGGGGGTGTGTTGGCACTGCGGCTGGCGTGAGGAAAGCGTGCCAACCAAGGTTGGCACCTACCGGACAAGCCATTGCACGCCTTGGTAGCAGCCGACCTTGGTCGGCGCATTCCTGCCACCCCCGGTTGCCGGCTACCGGTAGTGCCGGCCGCTGGCCGGCAACCCTGCTCCGTTACAGCGGCGGCATCGCCTGCAGGTCGCCGTCGACCAGTTCGATCGCCATCACCACCGCGTCTTCGCGGCCCTGTGCGGCCGGGTAGTAACGCGGGCGGCGACCGATCTCGTTGAAGCCTTCGCTGTGGTACAAGGCCAGCGCGGGTGTGTTGGACGGACGCACTTCCAGGAACACACGCTGCGCACCCCGGTCGCCGGCCAGCTGTACCAGCGCGCGCAGCAGCTGGCGCCCGAGCCCACGCGACTGCGTCAGCGGGTCGATGCAGACGTTCAGCACATGGGCTTCGTCGGCCGCGATGCTGAGTACGCCATAGCCGATCAACTGGCCATCGCGCTCCATGGCCAGGCCCGGATAGCCCGCACGCAGGCAGTCGACGAAGATGCCGCGGGTCCAGGGAAACGGATAGCCGCGTACTTCAATCGCCATCACCGCGTTGAGGTCGCTCTCGCGCAGCGCGCGCAGGCTGACCGGACCGGGCTGGCTGACCGCACTCATGGCGCACCCCGCTTGCGCAGGGCGCGCAGCTGCGGCCACAGCGCGCGCTTGGCGGCCGGGTCCTGACGCAGCTGGTCCAGCGGCCAGCTGTCCATCAGCGCCTGCGTGGCCGGATCATTGGGATTGCAGCCGGACGCGCGCAGCAAGGCGATCTGCAGGCGATCCGGCAGGCGCACCACCGGCTGCCGGGCATTGCCGCCAGGCAGCGGCCGGGCAGCCGCGGGCGCGGTGTCCGGTGCGCTGACCGGGGTCTCGCGACGCGCTGGCGCCGGGCGTTCCTGGCGGGAAACCGGTGCGGCCGCAGCCAGAGGTTCGCACGCGGGTGCGGTTGGCGCCCGCGCCTGCTCCGCCGCTGGTGTGGCAGCCGCCTCGGCTTCGGCCACGCTCAGCTGCAGCGCGGCATCCAGCTCGGCGGCCAGCTGGCCGTCGTGATAGACGGTGTAGCCCATGGCCTGCAGCCAGGCCTGCTGGGCCGGTGACCACAGCACGGGCAGGTCCCCGCTCACGCGGCCTCGGGCTTCTTGCGCAGGCGCTGCACGGCCCACATCACCGGGCCCGACAAGGCGTACAGGATGCCCACCGCGAACAGCACGCGCGGCAGGTCGATGACCGCAATGGCGATCGCCACTGGCACCAGGGCCAGTACCAGGAACGGCACGCGGTCGGAGCGGGTGCCCTTGGCGCCGCCGCCCTTGAAGCTCCAGAAGCGGATGCGGCTGACCATCAGCAGCGCCGCGATGATCGTCACCGCCAGCGCCACGTAGCGCAGCTGGTTGCCGTCCCAGCCCAGGTTGCCATCGGCGAACGCCCAGACGAAGGACATCATCAGGCCGGCTGCGGCCGGGCTGGCAAGGCCGACGAACCAGCGCTTGTCGACCACCGCTACCTGGGTATTGAAGCGGGCCAGGCGCAGCGCCGCGCAGGCGGCATACAGGAAGGCCACGGCCCAGCCGACGCGACCCAGCAGCGGGTCGTCGAACTTCAGCCACGACAGCGACCAGTGGTACATCACCAGCGCCGGGGCCATGCCGAAGCTGACCAGGTCGGCCAGCGAGTCGTACTGCACGCCGAATTCGCTGCTGGTGCCGGTCAGGCGCGCCACGCGCCCATCCAGGCCATCCATCACCGCCGCCACGAACACGGCGATGCTGGCGTTGACGAAGTCCCCGTTGGCCGCGGCGATGATCGCGTAGAAGCCGGCAAACAGGCCGGCGGTGGTGAACAGGTTGGGCAGCAGGTAAATCGTGCGCGAACGCGGCGGCGGTGTGATCGGGTCCATGGAATCCAGTTTAATCGACTTGCCAGTGCTCGGCGCCAATGCTGCAATCGGCGTTCTACGCCCATTCCGTGGAGTTTGCCATGCGTGCCCTGTCCTGCCTTGGATGCCTGCTGCTGTTGGCCAGTGCCAACGCCGTGGCCGGCCCCGTCTACAAATGGAAGGACGCCAATGGCGTGACCCAGTATTCGGAGACCCCCCCGGCAGGCAGGAAGTTCGAGACCCGGGCGCAGGCGCGCAGTCCCCAGGCGGCGGCCAGCGCCGAGACCCCGGCCGCGCCGGTGCCCGAGCAGTGCAGCACCGCCCGCGCCAACCTGGCCCTGCTGGACGGCGGCGGCCAGGTGATGCAGGACACCGATGGTGATGGCAAGGCCGATACCCCGTTGGCTCCGGAGCAGCGCAGCGCGCAGAAGGGATTGGCTGAAGCCGCCATCAAGGCCTACTGCCCGGCGGAGTGAGGGTTATCGGCAGGGCTTGCAGCCCTGCACCTGCTGAAGCAAAGGCAACAGCAACGGCAACGGCAACAGCCGGCTATGGGCTTTCTGTGGGTTTGGCGGGGCGGTGTGGGCTGGCAGGACACGCCGTAAACCCTTCCATGGGGGCTCGATGGCGCCATCCATGGCGCCAACGGTCCTGCCAACCCACACCGCCCCACCTCTGACAGTTTCCTGCTGCTGTTGGTAGGTGTCGACCTTGGTCGACACGCTGGATCCACGCCATGCGTGGATGAATCTCCATGGAAATTGAATATTTCGAGAATTGATCGAACAGCAGCCGAGCATGGCTCGGCCCTACAAAAGGGCGGCAGATCGCGGAAAACTGTCGAAGGCGGGGGGGGGGGGGGGGGGGGGGGGGGGGGGGGGGGGGGGGGGGGGGGGGGGGGGGGGGGGGGGGGGGGGGGGGGGGGGGGGCGCCCCCCGCGGCGCCGCC
>NZ_JAWIRU010000010.1:62231-119858 GCF_036320025.1 Stenotrophomonas sp. SMYL86 | reverse complement strand
AGGCGGGGTGGGTCCGGTTGCGAGGGCGTGAGCGCCATCGATGGCGCGACCGAGCCACAGGGACGTATTTACGGCGTCCCCCGCAACCGGACCCACCCCGCCATCCCACGGGAAGCCCGCTGTTGCAGTTGCAGTTGACGTTGCTTGAGGCGGGTGCAGGGCGCAGCCCTGCCGATACCCCTCCCCCCGGCCGGGCTGGCAGAATAGGCGTCTCTGCCGTTATCCGAAGCCGACGATGCGCCTCTCCCAGTTCCACCTGCACACCACCAAGGAAACCCCCAGCGACGCCGAGCTGACCAGCCACCGGCTGATGCTGCGCGCGGGCATGATCCGCAAGCTGGCATCGGGCCTGTACACCTGGTCGCCGCTGGGCCTGCGCGTGCTGCGCAAGGTCGAGCGCATCGTGCGCGAGGAAATGGACCGCGCCGGTGCCGTGGAATTCCAGATCCCGACCATCCAGCCGAAGGAACTGTGGGAGCAGACCGGGCGCTGGCAGAAGTTCGGCCCGCAGCTGCTGAAGATCAAGGACCGCAAGGACCAGGTGTTCTGCTACAGCCCGACCGCCGAAGAAGCCGCCTGCGACTTCGCGCGCAGCGAGCTGTCCAGCTACAAGCAGCTGCCGGTGAACTTCTACCAGGTGCAGACCAAGTTCCGCGACGAGATCCGTCCGCGCTTCGGCGTGATGCGTTCGCGCGAGTTCCTGATGAAGGACGCCTATTCGTTCCACCTGCACGATGAGTGCCTGGTGCGCGAGTACGAGAACATGAAGTCGGCCTACAGCCGTATCTTCACCCGCCTCGGCCTGGACTTCCGCATGGTGCAGGCCGACTCCGGCGCGATCGGCGGTGATGCCTCGCAGGAGTTCCACGTCATCGCCGATTCCGGCGAAGACGCGCTGGTGTTCTCCACCGGTTCGGACTACGCGGCCAACATGGAAGCGGCGATCGCTGCCGATCCGGCACCGCGTGCGGCCGCCAGCGAAGCCATGCGCAAGGTCGATACCCCCACCCAGAAGACCTGCGAGGATGTCGCGGCGCTGCTCGGCATCGACCTGCAGCGCACGGTGAAATCGGTGGCGCTGATCGCCGGCGAAGGCAAGGCACAGCAGTTCGTGCTGCTGCTGGTACGCGGCGACCATGAGGTCAACGAGATCAAGCTGGCCAAGGTTGCCGGCCTGGACGAGCAGCGCTTCGCCAGTGAGGCGGAAATCGCCGAGCACCTGGGCAGCGTGCCGGGCTTCCTCGGCCCGGTCGCCCCGGCCAAGGCCATCCGCGTGGTGGCCGATCGCGAAGTGGCGGCGATGTCCGACTTCGTCGTCGGCGCCAACGAAGCCGGTTTCCACCTGGCTGGCGTCAACTGGGGCCGCGACCTGCCGGAACCGGAAGTGGCCGACATCCGCAACGTGCGTGCCGGTGACCGCGCGCTGGACGGTGGTGAACTGAAGATCGCCCGTGGCATCGAAGTCGGCCACGTGTTCCAGCTCGGCCGCAAGTATGCCGAAGCGCTGGATGCCACCGTTCTGGACGAGAACGGCAAGGCCGCGGTGATGGCGATGGGCTGCTATGGCATCGGTATCTCGCGCGTGGTGGCTGCCGCGATCGAACAGAACCATGACGATGCCGGCATCATCTGGCCGGACGCGATGGCGCCGTGGCAGGTGGTGGTGTGCGTGATCAATCCGAAGGGCGACGCCGCCGTGGCCGACGCCGCGGCCAACCTGCTGCAGGAGCTGCGCGATGCGGGCCTGGACGCGGCACTCGACGACCGTGGCCTGCGCCCGGGCGCAATGTTCGCCGACATGGAACTGATCGGCATCCCGCACCGCGTGGTGGTCAGCGAACGTGGCCTGGCCGCCGGCACCTACGAGTACCGTTCGCGCCGCGCCAGCGAAGCGGAAAGCCTGGACAAGGCCACCCTGCTGCAGCGCCTGCAGGGTTGATCAGGAAAAGACCGGGGCATGCCCCGGTCTTTTTTTTGCCTGACGCCCATTTGAGCAATATTGCAGCGGACATAATCCGGTCAAAATCGACGCAATGCAGCCGGGATGCTGCCAGGCCATGACCGGTCTGCATTTGTGCTGGGATTAATTCATCTTTATTCTGTCCCGCGACGCCAGGGACTGGCTCGTCCCGTCCACTTATTAGTTTCCGGAGTAACCGTAAATGAGCATTGACCTGACCGGCCTGTCGGCACGCGAGCTGGGCGCCCTGATCCGCACCGCCAAGAAACAGCAGACCATCGTCGCCAAGCGCCGGCCGATCACCAAGGTCCGGGCACAGCTGACCAAGCTGGCCAAGACCGAGGGTTACACCATCGAGGAACTGTTCGGCGACGCCCCGGCCCCGCGCGCGCGCAAGGTGGCCAAGGTTGCCAAGGTACCGTCGAAGACCGCTGGCCGCAAGCTGGGCAAGGTTGCGCCGAAGTACCGCAACCCGGCCAATCCGAAGGAAACCTGGACCGGCCGTGGCAAGCAGCCGCGCTGGATGGCCGAGCTGACCGCCAAGGGCAACAAGAAGCCGGAAGATTTCCTGATCAAGAAGGCCTGAGGCCGGATCGGGATGCAATGAAAAACGTCGGCGAAAGCCGGCGTTTTTCATTCCCCGGAAAGAAAAGGTGTGTGGACCAACGGTCCACACCCACAGGAAGCAGCCCAGAGGGCGATTACAGGGTTTTGCGGGCCGGCATCAGCAGGTTGCCGAACAGCAGGCCAGCGACCAGCGCCATCACCACGTTGAGCACGGTGAGGAACACGCTCTGGCCGGCGCCCACGTCCTGCTGCTGGACCAGGGTCAGCACGCCGCGCAGGCTGGTGCTGCCGGGCACCATCATGATGATGCCGGGCAGGCGGATGATTGCGCCCGGGCGGCCGACGAGGCGGCCGAACAGATTGCCACCGGCGGTCAGCAGCATCGCCGACAGGAAGATGCCAGCCGGCGCTCCCCAGGCGTGGCCACCGAACTTGGAGATCGCATAACCAGCGACCGAGGCCGCGATCACCCACGGATAATCGCGGCGGTTGGCCTTGAACAGCATCGCGAAGGCAAACGCCGCGGTCAGCAGTGAGCCCCACTCCACCCACGGCCCCTGCGGCCGCGTGGCGCGGATCACCGGATCGAGGCCGAGCACATCGGCCAGGGTCACCGCGATCATCGCGCCGACGCTGAGCTTCATGATGGTGGTCAGCGCGCCGGCAAAGCGCGCGGTACCCGACACCCAGTGCTGGCTGGCCAGTTCATTGACCGCATTGGTCAGCGACATGCCGGGCAGCAGCACCACCAGCGAGGCGATGATCACCGTGTTGAGATTGAGCGCGCCGATGAAGGACGCGACCAGGGTGGCGACCAGGCCGGCCAGCAGCGCGGCCAGTGCCTCGGCGGCTTCGCGGGTGGCCGGGCGACGGTCGGTGACCATGCCGAGCAGGCCGATCATCAGGCCGATGACACCGGCGGTGGCAATGTCCAGCCACGGCAGCTTCCACATGCCGGCCACACCGGCCGCGCCGAGGGTGAACGAAAGGATGGTGCGCAGCTTGCCGCGCCGGCCCGGATCCTTGTCCAGCTGGCGCAGCGCGGTGTGGCCCTGGGCGATGCTCATCCGCCCGTTGGCCACTTCCTCGGCGATATGGTCGGCCACGCTGAGCTTGTGCAGGTCGTTCTCGCCGGGGGCCAGGCGGATCACGCGGGTGATGTCACTGGAGCCGATCGCCTGCGCAGGGTCGCTGAAGCTGAGGATGATACCGGTGGGATTCGACCACGGTTCACAATCCAGATCGAGCTGGCGGGCCAGTGCCACCACTGCCGTTTCCAGGCGCTGGGCCGTTGTGCCGTAGCTGTGCAGGCGTCCGGCGATCTCGGAAACGAAGGCCACGCGCTGCGCGTAGGTGGCCTGGGGCGTGGGGATCGTGTGAGCGTCTGCGGACATGCGCCGTAGTATTACCTAGGCTGGGCCTTACCGGAGAAATTCATCCGAGTTCGACGCGATGCCCAATACAGAACGGTTATGCTGCGACCCGAATGGCCCAAGTGACCCCGAACCACGCCCCCCAGCTCGAACAGGATGCCCATGACCCGGGCGTGATCCGCCTGTCCGGCACCTGGACCTTGAAGACCGCGCTGGCCGCGGCCGAAGTCCTGCGCGGCGTTCCCGACACGCTGACCGGCATCGATGCCACCGCCATCGAGAAGATGGATTCGGCCGGCGTGCTGCAGGTGCTGCGCGTGGCCCATCGCGCCGACCTCGGTGAGGACGCACTGAAGTTCCGCCCGGACCACCAGGCGCTGGTGTGCACCATCGAGGAAGTGGCCGACGACCGGCCCAAGCCCAAGCGCGACTTCGGCGTGCTGGCTGCACTGGAACGGCTGGGTGTCAGCGTCCATGCCACCGGCCACAACATCAAGGCGCTGTGCAGTTTCCTCGGCGAGAACCTGGTCAAGGCCGCGCGCCTGGTCAAGGAACCCCGCCGTTTCCGCCTGACCGCCACCGTGCACCAGATGGAGCAGGTCGGGCTGGATGCGGTACCGCTGGTGGCACTGCTGTCCTACCTGGTCGGCGCGGTGATCGCCTTCCTCGGCTCGACCATCCTGCGCGATTTCGGCGCCGAGATTTACGTGGTCGAGCTGGTCAACATCGCCTTCCTGCGCGAGTTCGCGGTGCTGCTGACCGCGATCGTGCTGGCCGGCCGCACCGCCAGCGCCTTCACCGCGCAGATCGGTGCGATGAAGGCGCGCGAGGAAATCGATGCGATGCGCACTCTGGGCCTGGACCCGATCGACCTGCTGGTGCTGCCACGGCTGCTGGCGCTGCTGGTCACCCTGCCCCTGCTGACCTTCATCGCGATGGTCGCCGGCCTGGCCGGCGGCATCACGGTGGGTGCATTCGACCTGGATATTCCGCCGCAGATGTACATCGCGCGCATGCACGAGACGATGGAAGTGCGGCACATGCTGGTCGGCCTGTCGAAGGCGCCGGTGTTCGCGCTGGTGATCGGCCTGATCGGCTGCCTGGAAGGACTGAAGGTCGAAGGCACGGCGCAGTCGGTCGGCGAACGCACCACCTCCAGCGTGGTGCAGACCATCTCGCTGGTGATCATCATCGACGCCTTCGCGGCGTTGTGGTTCATGCACATGGACTGGTGACATGAGCACGCATCCGACGCCCGAAGAAATTCCCATGCAGGACGACAACGGCCACGAGCTGGCCATCCGCGTGCGCGGGCTGGTCAACCGCTTCGGCAGCCAGACCGTGCATGAAGACCTGGACCTGGACGTGCGCCGCGGCGAGATCCTGGGTGTGGTGGGTGGTTCGGGTACCGGCAAATCGGTGCTGATGCGTTCGATCCTCGGCCTGCGCGTGCCCGATGCCGGGCAGATCGAAGTGCTCGGCCGCGACGCGCGTGCCGACGATGCCGAGAGCCGCCTGCACATCGAGCGCAACACCGGTGTGCTGTTCCAGGACGGTGCCCTGTTCTCCTCGCTGACCGTGGGCGAGAACGTGCAGGTGCCACTGAAGGAGCACCATCGCGAACTGCCCGAGCGCTGGCACTACGAGCTGGCGCTGCTGAAGGTGAAGCTGGCCGGCCTGCCCGCCGATGCGATCAACAAGCTGCCCTCGCAGTTGTCTGGTGGCATGCGCAAGCGCGCCGGCCTGGCCCGAGCGCTGGCGCTGGATCCGCCGCTGCTGTTCCTGGACGAACCGACCGCAGGCCTCGACCCGATCGGTGCGGCTGCATTTGACCGCCTGATCAAGACCCTGCAGGAAGCGCTGGGACTGACCGTGTTCCTGATCACCCACGACCTGGACACGCTGTACGCGATCTGCGACCGGGTCGCGGTGATCGCCGACCGCAGGGTGGTGGCCAACGCGCCCTTGCCTGACATCGAGAAACTGGATCATCCGTGGATCCAGGAATACTTCCACGGACCCCGCGCGCGTGCCGCGCGTGGCGAACAGATCGAGAGTGCCTGAGCCATGGAAACCAAAGCCAACTACGTGCTGATCGGCGCGTTCACCCTGATCACCGGCCTGGCCCTGCTGGCCTTCGGCCTGTGGGCCGCCAAGTACTCTTCCGACCGCACCTGGCAGGAATACCGCGTGGTGTTCCGCGAAGCGGTGACCGGGCTGTCGGTGGGCAGCCCGGTGCAGTACAACGGCATCGCGGTGGGCTCGATCACCGAACTGAACCTGGTACCGGACGACCCGCGCCAGGTGGTCGCGCGCATCCGCCTGAACTCCAACACGCCGGTCAAGACCGATACCCGCGCCAAGCTGGCGATCACCAGCCTGACCGGCCCGTCGATCATCCAGCTCAGCGGTGGCACGCCACAGTCGCCGGCGCTGACCACGGTCAACAAGGACCCGGCGCCGATCATCCCGACCACGCCGTCGGCGCTGCAGAACATCACCGACGTCGCCAACCGCATCGTCGAGCGCATGGACCAGATCCTCAGCGACCGCAACGTGGCTTCGATCAACGCGACACTGGCCAACCTGGAAACCATCAGCGGTGGTCTGGCCGACCGTGACCAGGGCACGCAGGCGCTGCTGCTCAGCGCGCGCGACGCCGCGCGCAGCCTGGACACCACGCTGAAGACCACCAACGGCACCATCGAGCGCCTGGACAAGAACCTGGTGCAGCAGCTGCCGGGCATCATCGACAAGCTCGACGGCACTCTGGCCAAGCTTGATTCGGCCGCCGGCAACGCCGATTCGATCCTTGGCGAGAACCGCGCTGCCATCAACAGCTTCGCCAACGATGGCCTCGGCCAGCTGGGCCCGACGCTGACCGAACTGCGCGGCCTGATCCGCGACCTGCGCCGGGTCAGCGACCGCCTCGAGAACAACCCCGCGCGCTATCTGCTGGGCCGCGACGCACCGAAGGAGTTCGAACCCAAATGAGCCCGACCACCCTTCCGCGCCTGCTGCTGGCCGCTTCGATGGTCACCCTGCTGGGCGGCTGCTCCATTCTCGGCAGCAGCGAGAAAACCGCAGTGACGCTGTACTCGCCCTCGGTGCAGGTGAAGGCGGACCCGGCGTGGCCGCAGGCCAGCTGGCAGCTGGTACTGGCCAAGCCCAGCGCCGCGCGCATGGTCGACAGTCCGCGCATCAACGTGCGGCCGACGCCGTCGCAGCTGGAGATCTACAAGGGCGCCAGCTGGGCGCAGCCGGCTACCGACATGATCGAGGACACGCTGCTGCGCGGCTTCGAGGATTCCAGCCGCATCCGCGGCGTGGCCCGCAGCACCGCCGGCATCCGCGCCGATTACAAGCTGTCCACCGACGTGCGCCGCTTCGAATCGGATTACCAGGGACAGGCCACGCCGACGGTGGTGATCGAGGTCAACGCCAAGCTGATCCACGTGGCCGACCAGCGCGTGGTCGCCGACCGCACCTTCCGCCAGGCGCAGCCGGTCGGCAGCACCGACGTACCGGCGGTGACCGCGGCCTTCGAGCGCGGCCTGCAGCAGCTGGCACAGGAGATGGTGGGCTGGACGCTGACCAGCGGGCAGGCCGACCAGCCGACCATCGCACACTGATCGATCAGCGCGGCGTGATCCAGCGGAACGTCAGGTTGATCCGCTCGCCCTGCACCCGCGCCATCTTCGGCAGCGCGTGCTGATAGAACTGCTGGGTCTGACCGGCCATCACCAGCAGATCGCCGTGGCCGAGCAGATACTCGGCCTTCCGCGCCGGGTCATCGCGCCGGCGCAGCAGGAAGCGCCGCGCCGTGCCCAGGCTCAACGAAGCAATCACCGGGGCCGACCCCAGCTCCGGCTCGTCATCGCTGTGCCAGCCCATGTAATCACCGCCGCCGCGATAGCGGTTCAGCAGCACGCTGTTGAAGCGGCCGAGGCCCTCCACCCGCAGGCGATCACGCATGGCCTGCAACGCGGGTGGCCAGGGATGCGGCACGAATTCAGCCCCGGAATAGCGGTAGCGCGCCTGCGGATCGCCGATCCAGCAGCTCAGCCGCGGCGAATCCACCCAGTTGCCGAACATGCGGATGCGGTGGACTTCCCAGAGGACTTCGGCCTGCAGCACGGACAGGAGCCGGTCTGCATCGGTCGCGGCCAGCCAGCCCGGCAGGTGCTGGACATCGGCATCGGGCAGGTCGTGAGGGAAAAGCATGGCGCTACCTGAGAATGGGGCGTCCCTGAGCCGGGCCGCCCCGGACCTTCAACCGCGAACGAACGCCACGCCCGTCTTTTCCTTCAACTCGTCATCGCTGACGCCCGGCGCCGCTTCCACCAGCAACAGGCCCTTGTCGGTGACGTCGAACACGGCCAGATCGGTGATGATGCGGTCGACCACGCCCACACCGGTCAGCGGCAGCGTGCATTCGGTCAGGATCTTGTGCTCGCCGTTCCTGGCGGTGTGCTCCATCAGCACCACCACGCGCTGCACGCCGGCCACCAGATCCATCGCGCCGCCCATGCCCTTGACCATCTTGCCGGGCACCATCCAATTGGCCAGGTCGCCCTTGTGGGTGACCTGCATGGCGCCGAGGATGGCCAGGTTGACGTGGCCGCCGCGGATCATCGCGAAGCTGTCGTGGCTGCCGAAGTAGCTGGCACCGGCGCGTGCGGTCACGGTCTGCTTGCCGGCGTTGATCAGGTCGGCATCGACTTCGGCATCGGTCGGGAACGGGCCGATACCGAGCAGGCCATTCTCCGACTGCAGCCATACGTCCACGCCTTCGGGGATGTGGTTGGCAACCAGGGTCGGCAGGCCGATGCCCAGGTTCACGTAGGCGCCATCAGTCAGTTCGCGGGCGGCGCGTGCCGCCATCTCATCGCGGGTCCACGCCATGTCAGTTGCCCTCCGCGCGGATGGTGCGCTGTTCGATACGCTTTTCTGGATGCGGGTTGTGCACGATGCGGTGCACGTAGATGCCCGGCAGGTGCACCTGGTCCGGATCGATGGCGCCGACCGGCACCACCTCTTCCACTTCCACGATGCAGACCTTGCCGGCCATCGCGCAGGCCGGGTTGAAGTTGCGCGCGGTCTTGCGGAACACCAGGTTGCCTGCTTCGTCGGCCTTCCACGCCTTGACCAGCGCGACATCGGCACGCAGCGCGGTCTCCATCACGTAGTGCTTGCCGTCGAACTCGCGGGTTTCCTTGCCCTCGGCCACCACGGTGCCGTAGCCGGTGGCAGTGAAGAACGCCGGGATGCCCGCGCCGCCGGCACGCAGGCGCTCGGCCAGGGTGCCCTGCGGATTGAATTCCAGCTCCAGCTCGCCAGCCAGGAACTGGCGCTCGAATTCCTTGTTCTCGCCCACGTAGGACGAAATCATCTTGCTGATCTGGCGGGTTTCCAGCAGCTGGCCCAGGCCGAAACCATCGACGCCGGCATTGTTGGAGATCACGGTCAGGCCCTTGGCGCCGCTGTCGCGCAGCGCGGCGATCAGTGCCTCGGGAATGCCACACAGGCCGAAGCCGCCCACGGCCAGCGTCTGGCCATCGGCGACCACCCCTTGCAGGGCCTCCGCCGCACTGGCGAAGCGCTTGCCGCGCTTGCCGGTGGAAGTCGATTGCTGCATTGCTGTACTGCCCTGCACGTTGAGGATGACCGCATTCTAGCTGGAGGGCGGCGAAGGGCCTGGATGCGCCGCAGCATTGACGGAGCACCAGGCGGGCATTGGGTAGAATGGGCGATTCCACGCAGAAGGGTGCTTCAGCGCCTACGCCCCTCGATCTACGATGACGCCGACCTTCACAGACGAAGACCTGTTCCGCTGGATCGACGAATGGACACTGCAGAAAAGCGAGCAGTGCCTGGGTGGCGTGCGCAACCGGCAACTTCGCGATGGCCTGCTGACGGCCGAGGTACAGGGTTCGGCCAGGCATCCCTACTACGTGGAGATCGATCTGACGGCCAGTACGCGCACCGCGCGCAGCCGCCTGCAGAGTGCCTGTTCCTGCCCCGTCGGCCGCACCTGCAAGCATGTGGCGGCGGTGCTGGTCTCGTACATGCTGGATTCGCTTGCCATGGACGACGAGAGTCCCCTGACCGAACAGGACCTGGCGCAACCGCCGCGTCCTGAACTGCTGGCGGAGCTTTCGCGTTGGCAGAGCGCGCGGATCCGGCCGGCCCAACCACGCCGGAACGGTGTCATCTTCGAACTGTCCACCTACAACCACCACCCCGCCGTGCTGGTCCGGCGCGTCAAGTACGGGGCCGATGGTGCGATCAGCACGGGCAAGTGGATGGATATCACCGCGGACCTGCTGCTGGATCCTCCGGCCTATCTCACGCCGACTGATCTGGCGGTGATGATCCAGCTACGCACCCAGCGGCAGCCCGCAACGAAGGACGAATGGATCGACTTCGCGGCCACCCTGCAGTTGATCGTCTCCAGCGGCCATGGCTGGGTCTCCTGCGGTACGCACGGCGACGTGCCGGCCCGGTCAGGAGCTCCACGCCGCGGCGAACTGGGCTGGACCGTTGGCATGACGCAGGGCGCGACGCTGCTGGAACCCACGTTGAGCGTGGAGGGCGGCGCCAGAGGCGTGGTCCTGGGCCGGAGTGCGTGCTATCTGGACCCGGTCACCGGCGAGGTCGGTCCGCTGCTGCTGGATGTCAGGGCCGAGGACGCCGACGCCTTCCTGAGCCTGCCCAATCTGTTACCCAACGAAGAAGCGGTGGTCGCACAGATGCTGCAACAGATCGACCCTGCCCTGCCGCGCCCCGGTGCAAGCGACACACTGCCCACCCTGCAGATCAGCGCGATGATCCCCGTGCTGCGCCTGCATACGATTGAGTTCCGGCCGGCGTGGCTCGGCCGCCGCGACCCGTCGCAATGGGCCGATATCGCGACCGTGGCCTTCGAGTACGACGAGCACGTGCGGTTCCTGGATGATCCGAGCCTGTTCGCACTCGATCCGGAGGGCCAGCTCGCCCTTCTGCCCCGTGACCTGGCTGAGGAATCACGGCGCGAGGCCGAGCTGCGCACGGTGGGACTGCATCGCGACACGGACCCGCGGGCGCCATTGGACGGCGCTGGCCCGCAGTTCCAGCTGCGCACCCATGACTGGACACGGTTCCTGCTGGACGATGTGCCGCGCCTGGAAGCCTTGGGCTGGAAGGTGGAGACGGACGACGATTTCCGCCATCGCATCACCCGGGTGGATGAGATCGACCTGGACATCCAGGCGGACCCGACGGATGCGGGCTGGTTCAACCTGGGTCTGGACATCCAGGTGGAAGGCCGCAACGTATCGATGGTTCCGCTGCTGCAGCAGGTGCTGCAGTCCGATCCCCGCTGGATGCGTGGCCAGCTGGACGCCATCGGCGACGACGAGAACGTCCTGTTGATGGCAGGCGACAACACCCGCCTGGCACTCCGGGCCGCACGACTGAAGCCGATCATGGCCCTGTTGGCGGACCTGTTCGCCCAGCGTGGCGCGCCGCTGCGCTTGTCAGCGCTTGACCGTGGCCGCCTGCAGGCACTGCAGGACACGGCGCGCCTGCAGTTCCGGGGCCGCAAGGATACCCAGGCGCTGGTGCAGCGGCTGATGCAGGCACCCGCACTGGGCGAAGTGCCGCCACCAGCGGGGCTGGTGGCAACGCTGCGTCCCTACCAGCTGGAGGGCCTGTCGTGGCTGCAGTACCTGCGCCAGCAGGGGCTGGGCGGGGTGCTGGCCGATGACATGGGGCTGGGCAAGACCCTGCAGACACTGGCGCATCTGCTGGTCGAGAAGGAAAGTGGCCGCCTGGACCGGCCGGCGCTGCTGGTGGTGCCGACCTCGCTGCTGCACAACTGGCAGAGCGAAGCGGCACGCTTCACCCCGGGCCTGCGCGTACTGACCCTGCACGGACCGGCACGTGAGGTGCTGTTCGAGGCGATCCCCGAGCACGATCTTGTACTGACCACTTATCCCCTGCTGTGGCGCGACGAGCAGGCGCTGCAGGCACATGCCTACCATCTGCTGATCCTCGACGAGGCCCAGCAGGTGAAGAATCCGAAATCGCGTGCGGCGGTCACCCTGCGCACGCTGCAGGCCCGCCATCGCCTGTGCCTGACCGGTACGCCGCTGGAAAACCATCTGGGCGAACTGTGGACGCAGTTCGATTTCCTGCTGCCCGGCCTGCTCGGCAGCGAGAAACAGTTCAACCAGCATTGGCGCCATCCGATCGAACGCGGCAGCGACCACCGCCGCGCCACGTTGCTGGCGCAGCGTCTGCGCCCCTTCATCCTGCGCCGGCGCAAGGACCAGGTCGCGTCAGAGCTTCCGCCCAAGACCCTCATTACCCGCGCGGTGGAGATGGAGGGTGGCCAGCGTGATCTCTATGAAACCGTGCGTGCCGCGATGGAAAAGCAGGTGCGCGAAGCCATCAGCGGCAGCGGGCTGGCGCGCAGCCATATCGTGGTGCTGGATGCCTTGCTGAAGCTGCGCCAGGTCTGCTGCGATCCGCGCCTGCTGCCGGGCGACGCCCCTGCACGCAATGCCGGCTCGGCCAAGCTGGAGCTGCTGCGCGACATGCTGCCGTCGATGGTCGAGGAAGGCCGGCGGATCCTGGTGTTCTCACAGTTCACCGGCATGCTGGCGCTGATCGCGCAGGCGCTGGAGGAGCTCGGGCTGGCCTATGTGACGCTGACCGGCGACACCCAGGACCGGGCCACGCCGGTGCAGCGTTTCATGCAGGGCGAGGTACCCGTGTTCCTGATCAGCCTGAAGGCGGGTGGCGTCGGGTTGAACCTGACTGCTGCAGACACCGTCATCCACTTCGATCCCTGGTGGAACCCGGCGGCCGAAAACCAGGCCAGTGACCGCGCCCATCGCATCGGCCAGCAGCAGCCGGTGTTCGTCTACCGGCTGATCGCCGCAGGCAGCATCGAAGAACGGATTGCCGAGCTGCAGGAACGCAAGGCCCTGCTGGCGGAATCGATTCTGGAAGGCGGCGGCAGCACGGGTCCACGCTTCAGTGAGGAAGACGTCCAGGCGCTGCTGGCGCCGTTGCCGGGCCTGCCGGCCAAGCGCACCCGCCGGCCAGGCCGACGATCGCCGCAGGCCTGATCCGTGGCGCCAGTCAGGTGGCGTTCTCCGATGGAAACGATTCCCAAACGGGACTGGGACTACAATTGAGGGCTGAGCTCACAAAGGATCTGATCGATGCCCCTGCCCGCCTTCAAGGCCTACGATATCCGCGGCCGCGTGCCGGAAGAACTGAACGAAGACCTGGCGCGCCGCATCGGCGTCGCCCTGGCTGCGCAGCTCGCTCCCGGCCCGGTGGTCCTCGGCCACGATGTGCGCCTGACCAGCCCGGCGCTGCAGGATGCACTGGCCGCAGGCCTGCGTGGTACCGGCCGTGAGGTGATCGACATCGGTCTGTGCGGTACCGAAGAGGTCTACTTCCAGACCGATCACCTCGGCGCAGCCGGCGGTGTGATGGTGACCGCCAGCCACAACCCGATGGACTACAACGGGATGAAGCTGGTCAAGGAGAACGCGCGCCCGATCAGCTCCGATACCGGCCTGTTCGCGATCTCCGATGCGGTCGCCGTCGATACGTCCGAGGCCCAGCCGCCACGCGCCGGGCAGACCGCCCAGCATGACAAGAGCGCCTATATCCAGCATCTGCTGAGCTACGTCGACGCCGCCAAGCTCAAGCCGCTGAAGCTGGTGGTCAATGCCGGCAACGGTGGTGCGGGCGCCATCGTCGACCTGCTGGCACCGCACCTGCCGTTCGAGTTCATCCGCATCTGCCACGAACCCGATGGCAGCTTCCCCAATGGCATTCCCAACCCGCTGCTGCCGGAAAACCGCGCCGCCACCGCCAATGCGGTGCGCGAACACGGCGCCGACTTCGGCATTGCCTGGGACGGTGACTTCGACCGCTGCTTCTTCTTCGACCATACCGGCCGCTTCATCGAGGGCTACTATCTGGTCGGCCTGCTGGCCAAGGCCATCCTGGCACGCAATCCCGGCGGCAAGATCGTGCATGACCCGCGGCTGGTCTGGAACACCGTGGAAATGGTTGAACAGGCAGGCGGCGTGCCGGTGCTGTGCAAGAGCGGCCACGCTTTCATCAAGGAAAAGATGCGCGCCGAAGATGCGGTGTACGGCGGCGAGATGAGCGCCCACCACTACTTCCGCGAATTCGCCTATGCCGACTCCGGCATGATCCCGTGGCTGCTGATCGCGCAGCTGATCTCCGAGAGCGGCCGCTCGCTGGCCGACTGGGTCGAAGACCGCATGGCGGCCTATCCCTGCAGCGGCGAGATCAACTTCAAGGTGGCCGATGCCAAGGCCGCCGTGGCCCGCGTGATGGAGCACTTCGCCGCGCGGTCGCCCGCGCTGGACCATACCGATGGCATCAGCGCCGATTTCGGCGACTGGCGCTTCAACCTGCGCAGTTCCAACACCGAGCCGCTGCTGCGCCTGAACGTTGAAGCCCGCGGCGACGCAGCGCTGATGCAGGCGCGCACCGACGAAATCTCCCGCCTTATCCAGCAGTAATCAAGGAAGATCATGAGCAACATCCAGCCCGTCATCCTGTCCGGTGGTTCCGGCACCCGCCTGTGGCCACTGTCGCGCGAGGCGTATCCGAAGCAGTTCCTGCCGCTGGCAGGCGAACTGACGATGCTGCAGGCCACCTGGCAGCGCGTCGCGCCCATTGCCACCCACGGCCCGTTGGTGATCGCCAACGAAGAACACCGCTTCGTCGCTGCCGAACAGCTGCAGCAGGTCGGCGCCGAGCCGGCTGCCATCATCCTGGAACCGGTTGGCCGCAATACGGCGCCGGCGATTGCGGTCGCAGCCCTGGAGGCCACCCGTGACGGTGCCGATGCGCTGCTGCTGGTGCTGCCCTCGGACCATGTAATCACCGATGAGGCTGCGTTCCGTGCAGTCGTGCAGGCTGCAGCCAGCGCTGCCGAGGCCGGCAAGCTGGTGACCTTCGGCATCGTGCCGACCGGTCCGGAGACCGGCTACGGCTATATCAAGGCCGCCAATGGGCAGGGCCTGCGTGCGGTCGAGCGTTTCGTCGAAAAGCCCGACCTGGACACCGCCACCGGCTATGTGGCCAGCGGCCAGTACTACTGGAACAGCGGCATGTTCCTGTTCAAGGCCTCGCGCTACCTGCAGGAACTGGAGCGCTTCCAGCCCGACATGCTGGCCAGCAGCCGCCAGGCCTGGCAGCAGGCCCGTCGCGATTCGGATTTCACCCGCCTCGACAAGGAGGCGTTCGCCACCGTTCCCTCCGATTCCATCGACTATGCCGTGATGGAAAAAACCGAAGACGCCGTGGTGATTCCGCTGGATGCCGGCTGGAACGACGTCGGTTCGTGGACCGCACTGCGCGATGTCTCGCATCAGGATGGCGATGGCAATGCGCACCAGGGCGACGTGATCGCGATCGACTGCCGCAACACCTATGCCTATGCACAGCGCCTGGTGGCACTGGTCGGCCTGGATGACGTGATCGTGGTCGAGACCGACGATGCGGTGCTGGTCGGCAAGGCCGACCGCATGCAGGAGGTCAAGACCGTAGTGGCGCAGCTGAAGGCCGACGGTCGCAGCGAGGCCACCTGGCATCGCAAGGTCTACCGCCCGTGGGGCGCCTACGATTCGATCGACAACGGCGAGCGTTTCCAGGTCAAGCGCATCACCGTCAAGCCCGGCGGTACGCTCAGCCTGCAGATGCATCACCATCGCGCCGAGCACTGGATCGTGGTCAGCGGCACCGCCGAGGTGACCCGCGGCGACGAGGTGATCCTGCTCAGCGAGAACCAGAGCACGTACATCCCGCTGGGCGTGACCCATCGCCTGCGAAACCCGGGCAAGCTGCCGCTGGAGCTGATCGAGGTGCAGTCCGGCAGTTACCTGGGGGAGGATGACATCGTGCGTTTCGAGGACACGTACGGGCGTAGTTGATCCGACGCCCTGCGGCGGGTGCCGACCGTTGGTCGGCACGTCGCCTACCGGGTCAGGCAATCTCCGCCATCACCCGCTTGAGGCCGTCCTGCCATGTCGGCAGCACGATGCCGAAATCCTGCTGCAGCTTGCGGTTGTCCAGCACCGACCAGGCCGGACGCTTGGCCGGGGTCGGGTATTCGGCACTGGGAATCGCCTCGACGGTCGGCACCTTCGCCAACACGCCGGTCGCCAGCGCTTCGGCGAAGATCGCCTCGGCGAACCCGTGCCAACTGGTCTGGCCGCTGGCCGTCAGATGCCAGGTGCCGGACAGCTGCCCCGGATGCTGCAGTGCCTGCGCGGTGACATCAGCGATCAGCGCAGCCGGTGTCGGCGTGCCGATCTGATCGGCTACCACACGCAACTGGTCGCGCTCGGCACCCACCCGCAGCATCGTGCGCAGGAAATTGGCGCCATGCGAGGCGTACACCCACGCCGTGCGGAAGATCAGATGGCGGCCACCGGCAGCGCGCACGGCCTCTTCGCCATCACGCTTGCTGGCGCCATACACACCCAATGGCGCGGTCGGCTCGTCTTCGCGGTAGGGCGCGCTGCCCTGGCCATCGAACACGTAGTCGGTGGAGTAATGCACGAAGGGCACGCCGTGCGCCGCACACCAGCGCGCGATCACGCCCGGCGCCTGCGTGTTGGCAGCGAAGGCGGCCTCGGCATCCTGCTCGGCGCGATCGACCGCCGTGTAGGCGGCCGCGTTCACCACTACCGACGGCTGGAGACGATCCAGAAGGGCCGGCAGAGTGTCAGGCTGGCCGAAATCAGCCACCTCGCAGGCGCTGCCATCAGGCAGCTGACCACTGCGGGTGGTGGCAACCACTTCACCCAGCAGCGTCAGCGCGCGCAGCAGCTCCTGGCCGACCTGGCCATTGCCGCCGAACACCAGAACGGTCATGGCACGTAGACCGGCAGACGATCTTCAGCGATGTCCTTCAGGAACGGCGCGTTCTCGTCCTTGGCCGACAAGGTCGGTGCGCTGACCGGCCAGTCCACCGCGATATCAGCATCGTTCCAGCGGATACCCGCATCCGCCTCCTTGACGTAGACATCGGTGCACAGGTAGCTGAACAGCGCACGTTCGGAGAGCACGGCAAACCCATGCGCGAAGCCTTCCGGAATCCAGAACTGCTTCCTGTTTTCCGCACTCAGCACCACCGCTTCCCACTGGCCGAAGGTCGGCGAGCCACGACGGATGTCCACGGCGACGTCATAGACCTCGCCCTCCAGCACGCTGACCAGCTTGCCCTGCGGGCGCGGCCACTGGTAATGCAGGCCACGCAGCACGCCCTGTGCGGACGTCGATACGTTGCTCTGCACGAAACGGTCCGGCAGGCCCAGCGCAGCGAAGCGCTCGGCATTCCAGGTTTCGAAGAAATAGCCACGCGCATCGCCAAACACGGCCGGCTCGATGATCTTGCAGCCGGGAAGCTTGGTTTCAATCACTTTCACGGAACGACTCCACGCAGGGCGAGCTTGTGCAGGTACTGGCCGTAGCCATTCTTGATCAGCGGTGCAGCCAACGCTTCCAGCTGTTCGGCGCTGATCCAGCCCTTGCCGAAGGCAATTTCTTCCGGGCAGCACACCTGCAGGCCCTGGCGGGTCTGGATGGTCTCGATGAAGTTGGAGGCTTCCAGCAGCGACTGGTGGGTGCCGGTATCCAGCCAGGCATAGCCACGGCCGAGCGCTTCCAGGTGCAGGTTGCCCTGGGCCAGGTAGCGCTTGTTGAGATCGGTGATCTCCAGTTCGCCACGCGGCGACGGCTTAAGTTCGGCCGCGTAATCGCTGGCGTTGCCGTCGTAGAAATACAGGCCGGTCACCGCATAGTTCGAGCGCGGGTTCTCCGGCTTCTCCACCAGGTCGATGACCTTGCCGCTGGTGTCGAACTCGGCCACGCCGTAACGTTCTGGATCATTGACCCAGTAGCCGAACACGGTCGAGCCATCCACGCGCTCGTCGGCGCGCTTGAGCACTTCGCGCAGGCCGTGGCCGTGGAAGATGTTGTCGCCCAGCACCAGGCAGCTCGGCTTGCCGGCCACGAAGTCGCGGCCGATCAGGTAGGCCTGGGCCAGGCCATCGGGGCTGGGCTGCACCGCGTACTGGATGTCCATGCCCCACTGCGAGCCGTCACCCAGCAGCTGCTGGAACAGGGCCTGCTCGTGCGGGGTGTTGATGATCAGCACTTCACGGATGCCCGCCAGCATCAGCACGCTGAGCGGGTAGTAGATCATCGGCTTGTCGTATACCGGCAGCAGCTGCTTGCTGACGCCCTTGGTGATCGGATACAGCCGGGTGCCGGAGCCGCCGGCGAGAATGATGCCCTTGCGCTGGGTCATGGTGTCTCCTGGGTTCAGGCCGCAGTGCCGATGCGCTGCAGGCGGTAGCTGCCGTCGAGCACGCCGTTGACCCAGTTCTGGTTGTCCAGGTACCAGTCGACGGTGAAGGCGATGCCCTGCTCGAAGGTGTAGGCCGGTTCCCAGCCCAGGTCGTTCTTCAGCTTCGACGCATCGATCGCGTAACGGCGGTCATGGCCCGGGCGGTCGGTGACGTAGGTGATCTGGCTGCTGCGCGGCAGGCCATCCTCACGCGGGCGGCGCGCATCGAGCAGCGCGCAGATGGCCTGCACCACTTCGATGTTCTGCTTTTCCGAGTTCCCGCCGACGTTGTAGGTCTCGCCGACCTGGCCCTTGGCCAGCACGGTGCGGATCGCCTCGCAGTGGTCGGACACGAACAGCCAGTCGCGCACCTGCTTGCCGTCGCCGTACACCGGCAGCGGCTCGCCGGCCAGCGCCTTGGCGATCACCAGCGGGATCAGCTTCTCGGGGAAGTGGTAGGGGCCGTAATTGTTCGAACAGTTGGTGGTCAGCACCGGCAGCCCATAGGTGTGGTGGAACGCACGTACCAGGTGATCCGACGCAGCCTTGGACGCCGAGTACGGCGAATTGGGCGCGTACTGGGTCGTTTCACTGAATTTGCCGGTCTCACCCAGCGTGCCGTACACCTCGTCGGTGGACACGTGCAGGAAACGGAACGCCGCGCCCTGTTCGGCCGGCAGCGCCTTCCAGTAGTCGCGGACCGCTTCCAGCAGGCCCAGGGTGCCCACAACATTGGTCTGGATGAAGGCGCCGGGACCATCGATGGAGCGGTCAACGTGGCTTTCGGCGGCGAAGTTCACCACGGCATCCGGCTGATGCTCGGCCAGCAGTCGGGCGACCAGTTCGCGGTCGCCGATGTCGCCTTGGACAAACAGGTGGTTCGGGTTGCCATCAAGGCTGGACAGGGTCTTCAGGTTGCCGGCGTAGGTCAGCACATCGAGGTTGATGACCTTGACGCCGCGCGCGACGGCCTCGAGAACGAAGTTACCGCCAATGAATCCGGCGCCGCCGGTGACAAGCCATGTGGGCACTACCTGTTCTCCTGATCGAAATTCATCCAAGGAGCGCCCACGGGCGCCCCAGCGCAGCGTGACAGGATACATCCCGATGGCCTTCACGACCGCCTGCGTGACGTGAACACGCGCTCGCGGGGTGCATTTTTTGCGGCGCCGCAACATAACCATACGCATTCGCATGGTCACCTCAAGCCAGCTAGAATCGGGGTCCCACCCCCGAACCGGTTGCTGCTCCAGGACCGGACGTTCTCCCCGTTATTGAAGGACCCCGTACCAGATGAAAATCCTCGTCGCGTACAAGCGCGTGGTGGACTACAACGTCCGCATTCAGGTCAAGCCGGACGGTTCCGGCGTGGTCACCGACGGCGTCAAGCTGTCCCCCAACCCCTTCGATGAAATCGCCCTGGAAGAAGCCCTGCGCCTGCGCGACAAGGGCATCGCCAGCGAAGTCGTGGTTGCCACCATCGCCCCGGCCGACGCTCAGGCGCACCTGCGCAACGGCCTGGCCATGGGCGCCAACCGTGCCATCCACGTCGTCACCGACCAGGCCATCCAGCCGCTGACCGCGTCGCGCACCCTGCTCAAGCTGATCGAAAAGGAGCAGCCGGATCTGGTGATCCTCGGCAAGCAGGCCATCGACGACGACGCCAACCAGACTGGCCAGATGCTGGCCACGCTGTGGGGCCGCCCGCAGGCGACCTTCGCCAGCAAGCTGGAGATTGCCGATGGCAAGGCCACGGTGACCCGTGAAGTCGATGCCGGCCTGGAAACGCTGGAAGTGGATCTGCCGGCCGTGGTCACCACCGATCTGCGCCTGAACGAACCGCGCTTCATCAAGCTGCCGGACATCATGAAGGCCAAGGCCAAGCCGCTGGAGACCCTGCAGCTGGCCGACCTCGGCGTTGAAGCCGCCGACACCTTCAAGACCACCCAGTACGCCGCGCCGTCCAAGCGCAGCAAGGGTGTGATGGTCAAGGACGCGGCCGAACTGGTTGCCGCACTCAAGCAGAAGGGGTTGCTGTAATGAGCAGGATTCTCGTCATCGCCGAGCACCACGACGGCAAGCTCAATGCCGCCACCGCCAAGACCGTCAGCGCCGCCGCCGCCATCAGCGGTGCCAGCATCGACGTGCTGGTGCTGGCTGCCGACCCGGCCGCCGTGGCCGCTGAAGCCGCGAAGATCGCTGGGGTCGCCAAGGTCCTGACCGTCGCCAACGCGGCCAACGCGCAGGCCATCGCCCAGGTGCTGGCGCCGCAGATCGCACAGCTGGCCAAGGGCTACACCCACGTATTCGGCCCGTCGACCACCTTCGGCAAGGACCTGATGCCGTGCGTGGCCGCCCTGCTCGGCGTCAACCAGGTCTCCGACCTGATGAGCGTTGAAGGCAGCCACAGCTTCAAGCGCCCGATCTACGCCGGCAACGCGATCATCACCGTGGAAGCGCCGGCCGACCAGATCGTGGTCGCCACCGTGCGTGCCGCCTCGTGGCCGGAAGCCGCCCAGGGTGGCAATGCCGCCGTTGAAGCAGCAAGCGTCGACGCTGCCCTGCCGACCCACACCCGCTTCGTCGGCCTGGCCGCCGGTGCCAGCGACCGTCCGGACCTGCAGAGCGCCAAGCGCGTGGTCTCCGGTGGCCGTGGTGTCGGTTCGGAAGAGAACTTCAAGGTCATCTT
The DNA here is from genome assembly GCF_036320025.1 of Stenotrophomonas sp. SMYL86. Lineage (NCBI taxonomy): Bacteria > Pseudomonadati > Pseudomonadota > Gammaproteobacteria > Lysobacterales > Lysobacteraceae > Stenotrophomonas > Stenotrophomonas sp. SMYL86. Next base: position 98,871 of record NZ_JAWIRU010000010.1, on the reverse strand, counting down.
CCAGCTGGCCGACAAGCTCGGTGCTGCCGTCGGTGCCTCGCGTGCCGCCGTTGACGCCGGCTACGTGCCCAGCGACCTGCAGGTCGGCCAGACCGGCAAGATCATCGCGCCGGAACTGTACGTGGCCGTTGGCATCAGTGGTGCGATCCAGCACCTGACCGGCATCAAGGATGCTGGCACGATTGTCGCGATCAACAAGGACGGCGACGCGCCGATCTTCGAGATTGCCGATATCGGCCTGGTGGGGGATCTGTTTGCGATCCTGCCGGAGCTGGAAGCGGCACTGGGCTGAGCAACGCACGAATACCTGCTGTTGAAAGTCAGGCCCCCGGCTGAAGCGACTGCTTTGCCGGGGGCTTCTTGCTTGAGGGACAGATGATTTCACGGGATTGCTACAATCATGAACGAAGCCTGCAGTTCATGACCCTATTTGTAAATGCGGTGGCGGCCATCGGGCGATCGGGCGATCGGGCGATCGGCAGCATCGAATCCCGGCCCGCACGACCACCCAACGAGCTGTGTCGCCGCTGAACACACCACGGCGATACACTGAGTTGGCAGGGGCAGCGCGCGGCCCGCGTGGAACCAGTCGGTGAAGCTATAATTGGCGACTGCCGGCACTGATCGTCGCGCGGTCGGAATGCTGGGGCACGCGCGCCCTCATACCCCCGCAGCTGGGCGATGCGGTGCCATTCATGTGCCGAGGCAGGGCGCGCAAGGGACTTCAGTACGCCATGACAGATGCGACGTCGCACTCAGTGTTGATCGGGCCAGACAAGGAACTCCGCCCGGAGATTTCGGTGGTGGCGCCGGTCTATGGCTGCAAGGGCTGCCTGGAAGACCTGGTCGACCAAGTACAGGCAGCGGTGGCGACACTGGGCGTGGAATTCGAAATGATCCTGGTCGATGACGCCAGCCCGGACGGGGCCTGGCCTCGCATCACCGAACTGGCCGCGACCCGCCCCTGGCTGCGCGGGCTTCGCCTTTCGCGCAACTTCGGACAGCATTCGGCCATTTCTGCAGGCATCGAACATGCGGCCGGCCGCTGGACCGTGGTAATGGACTGCGACCTGCAGGACGTGCCAGCGGAGATTCCGGCGCTGTACCGCAAGGCCAACGACGAACAGCTTGATGTCGTTTTCGCCCAACGCGTCGAGCGCCAGGATGCGCCGCTGAAGCGCTTTTCCTCCTGGGCCTTCTTCAGCGTGCTCGGCTGGCTGACCGGAGTTCCGCAGGATCCCAGCACCGCCAATTTCGGCATCTACCACCGCAAGGTCATCCAAGCAGTCTGCCAGATGCCCGAACGCGACCGCTCGTTCCCGCTGATGGTCAAGTGGGCCGGTTTCCGCACCGGCAAGCTGCCCGTACAGCACCAGGCCCGCGCCGAGGGTGAAACCTCGTACACCCTGCGCAAGCTGCTGGCCCTGTCCACCAACATCGCGCTGGGCTATTCGGAAAAACCGCTGCGCATGGTCGCCGGCACCGGCATCGCCTGTTCGCTGGTGGCCTTCGTACTGGTGGCCATGAGCCTGCTGCGCTGGTGGGATGGCGACATCGAAGTAGCCGGCTACACCTCCATCATCGGCTCGGTGTGGCTGATCGGCGGCCTGGTGATGTTCTGCCTGGGCGTGGTCGGCCTGTATGTGGGCCAGGTGTTCCGCAACGTGCAGAAGCGGCCTTACTACATCGTCGCCGATGCGGTGAACGATGCACAGGAAGCCCGATGAACCTGCACATCGACAACGGCGAAGGACGGATCACCGCGCGCCTGACCCCCTGGGACGAGCGCGCCCTGGGCTTCGTCACCGCAGAGGTGACCGTACTGGACGTCGCCACCTTGGCACATGCAGCGCCATTGCTGGTCGAACTCGAGCGTTGGTGCGCCACCCACTCGGTGCGCTACCTGTTCGGCCGCATCGATGCCACACAACCGGTGGCCAAGGCGGTCCTGCTCCAGCACGGATTCGCCTTCGTTGAGACCTCATTGACCGTTTCGCGCAGCGGCTTCGCCAACCTGCCCCAGGTTCCGCGCGGCATGCTGCCGACGCTGCGTCCCGCGACCGCTGGCGATGTGGCCGAGCTGCGGCAGATTGCCGCCACCGACTTCGCGCACGGCCGCTTCCTGGAAGATCCCGCCATCGATCCTCAGCGGGCCGCGGTACGCACCGCCAACTGGATCGAAGACATGGTCACCGGGGGCCTGGCCTACGTGGCCGAATCGCGCGGCCGCGTCATCGGCTTCCATGCCGAACGTGTTGCTGCAGACCGCAGCAACTGCGAACTGCTGTTGACCGGCGCTTCAGGCCCTTACGCCATGCTGGCCCTCCCGTTGTGGATCACCGCGCTCGAGTCGTTGGGCGCGCGTGGCATCCCGCACTGTACGACCCTCGTTTCCGCCGCGAATACGGGCATCATCAATCTGTATGCCCGGCTTGGCTTCCACTTCAACAGCACCCTGTTTGGGTTCAGGAAATTCCTATGAACGATACCGTTACCGAAGATCAGGTCGTTGCCGTATTCGCCCGCGTGCTGGGCATCGCCGCCGACAGCGTGAGCGACGATCTGCGTTACAACACCATCCCGCAGTGGGATTCGATCGCCCATATGTCGGTGGTCGCCGCACTGGAAGAAGCCTTTGGCGTGATGATCGACATGGATGAAGTGATCGACATGAGCTCGGTGGGCAAAGCGCGCGAAATCCTGCGCAAGCACGGCGCAGCCGTTTGAGCATGGCCGGCGCCGCACCCGTCATCCTGGTCACCGGAGCATCGCGCGGCATCGGTCGCGAGATCGCCCTGCAGCAGGCCTCGCGGCAGGCGCAGCTGGTACTGGTGGCCCGCGATGAAGAGGCACTGGCGGGGCTGGATGCACAGATCCAGGCGCTGGGTGCGCCGGCTGCGCTCTGTGCCGCGCTCGACCTGACCGACGCCGATGCCATCGCGGGGCTGTTCAAGCAGATCTTCGCCCGCTTCGGCCGGCTGGACGGGCTGGTCAACAATGCAGGTGTGCTGCACGAGGGCCTGCTCGGCATGATCCGTTCCGAGGACATCGACCAGGTCCTGGCTGTCAACGTCAAAGCACCGCTGATGGCGATGCAGTACGCCTCGCGGCTGATGGCGCGTGCCGGCAAGGGCAGCGTCGTCAATCTGGTCTCGATCATGGGTGTCAATGGTGCCGCCGGGCTCAGCCTGTACGCTGCCAGCAAGGCTGCACTGGTCGGCGCCACCCGCTCGGCCTCGAAGGAACTGGCCCCACGCGGCATCCGCGTCAACGCGGTCTCGCCGGGTTTCATCGATACCGACATGACGCGTGGCATGCCGGAGGCCGCGCACGCCAAGCGTGTCGCGTCCATTGCGATGGGGCGCGCCGGCACCCCTGCAGAGGTGGCCGAACTGGTTGGCTTCCTGCTCAGTGATGCTTCCGCCTATGTCACCGGGCAGGTAATTGGCATCGACGGACAAATGGTGGTCTGAATGCCGTTCTGGAACCTTGAACAACACGGGTCGCGGATCGCGCTGATCGATGGCGGGCAGACGCTGGACTTCGCGTCGCTGGCCCGCCTTTCCGACCAGCACGCCGCGCGGCTGCCCGAAAGACGCGGCATGGGTTTGCTGTGCATGCCCAGCCATACCGAGGCCGTGGCGCTTTACCTGGGCGCTCTGCGCAGCGGGCGTCAGGTTCCGTTGCTGCTGCAACCCGACACCGATCCGGAGCTGCTGGCGGCGCTGGTGGCGCATTACCAGCCTGACTGGGTCGCCGCCGCGGTTCCGGCGCCGGATGGCTACCAGACCGTGCACCAGGGCCAGGCGCTGGCCTTGCATCTGCGCGGCGCTGGCCTGGCCAACGAGGTACCGCACGCCGATCTGGCGCTGCTGCTGAGCACCTCCGGCAGTACCGGCTCGTCAAAACTGGTGCGATTGTCCGCTACGGGCCTGGACACCAATGCCAATGCCATTGTCCAGTACCTGGGCCTGCGTGCCGATGATCGTGCGATCACTACGCTGCCGCTTGCTTACTCGTTCGGCATGTCGATCCTCAACAGCCACCTTGCCGCTGGCGGCTCAGTGGTGCTGAGCGATGACAGCCTGATGACCCGCGAGTTCTGGGACAGCGCCCGTCGCCATGGCATCACCTCGTTGTCCGGCGTTCCGGCCACCTTCGAGATACTGCGGCGCATGGGCCTGGCCCGCCTGCAGCTGCCCAGCCTGCGCATGCTGACCCAGGCCGGTGGTCGCCTGCGCGATGAGCTGGTCGCCCATTTCGCCGAATCCAGCCAGGCCCATGGCCTGGAGTTCTTCGTGATGTACGGCCAGACAGAGGCCTCTCCGCGCATCAGCTATGTTCCGGCTGCACGCATCATCAACAAGGTCGGCAGCATCGGCGTGCCGGTTCCTGGAGGCCGCATGGAAGTGGATGCCGCGAGCGGCGAACTGGTCTATTCCGGCCCGAACGTGATGATGGGCTATGCCACCACGCGTGCCGACCTGGCCAAGGGTGACGAGCTGAAGGGAGTGCTGCACACCGGCGACCTGGCCCGCGTCGACGAGGACGGTTTCCATTACATCACCGGGCGCGCCAAGCGCTTCCTGAAGATCTCCGGCAACCGGGTCAACCTCGACGAAGTCGAGGCCATGCTGTCGGCAGTGCTGAGACAGCAGATCGTATGCTCGGGCAGCGATGACGATCTGGTGGCCTTCAGCCACGGTGCCCAGGTCGCCGAGCAGGCGCAGGTACGCCAGCTGGTGCAGGAACGCTACAAGCTGTTCGGTGGCCACGTCCGTACCCTCCACCTGGATGCGCTGCCCCTGATGGCCAGCGGCAAGGTGGATTACCAGAGTCTCCGGCAGATGGCCGGACAAGGAGCTGCAAGGTGACCCTGCCTGCCACGCCGGCTGCCAACGCGGCCGCTGCCCTGGATGTCGATGTCTTCGGCCTGGACCGCAGCCAGAAGCGTGCCTGGCTGCTGGACGGCCTCAATCGCCTGACCCGCCACCATCAAGCGCGGTGCGCGCCGTATGCCGGCATCCTCGACGGCCTGTGGCCGGCCGACGACGCGGCCAGCCTGGAACAGGTACCGTGGCTGCCGGTACGCATGTTCAAGCTGCTGGACCTCAAGAGCATCGACGACGACAAGGTGTCGCGCACACTGGTGTCCAGTGGCACCACCGGCGCTGCGGTTTCCCGCATCTTCCTCGATGCCGACACCGCGCGCGCGCAGACCCGCGCACTGACCCGCATCTTCTCCCATTTCGCGGGTAGCAGGCGCCTGCGCATGCTGGTGGTCGACGACTCCAGCTTCCTGCGTGATCGCAGCCGCTTCAACGCGCGCGCCGCAGGCATCCTCGGCTTCTCCAATTTCGGCCGTGACCATCTGTATCTGCTGGACGAAGATCTGCAGCCTGACTGGGATGCGCTGCAGCAATGGCTGCAGACCCATCCCGATGAACCCGTACTGCTGTTCGGCTTCACCTTCATTGTCTGGCAATCGTTCGTGCAGGCCGCGCGCCAGGCGGGCAGGCAGATCCGTTTCCCGGCCGGCAGCATGCTGGTCCACGGCGGTGGCTGGAAGAAGATGGACGAGCAGAAGGTCGACAACGCCGCCTACAAGGCCGCACTGTCGGAAACCTTCAGCATCGAACGCGTCCACAACTACTACGGCATGGTCGAGCAGGTCGGCTCGATCTTCTTCGAATGCGAGCATGGGCATCTGCACGCCCCGGCCTACGCCGATGTGATCGTGCGCGACCTGCAGGATCTGGCGCCGGTGCCGCATGGCACCACCGGCGCGATCCAGGTCCTGAGCCTGTTGCCGGAAAGCTATCCGGGCCACAGCCTGCTCACCGAAGACCTCGGCGTGATCCATGGTGAGGACGACTGCGCGTGCGGCCGTCCCGGCAAGTACTTCGCCGTACTCGGCCGCATCAAGAACGTGGAAATCCGCGGTTGCAGCGACACCCGCACGGTACCCAACGCATGACCAGACTGCTCTTCTCCATCCACCCCGACGCCTCGCTGGACGCCGAACTGGAGCGCTTGGCGGCGCTGCCTCCCCTGTTGCCGTTCAGCGCGCCACTGCGCGAGTTCGTGGCGGATTTCTCCCGTCGCGTGTTCACCCTGCCGCAGCTGCGCCAGCATCCCGAGCTGGCCACACTGGGCCACTGGTTCCGCGGCGCAGCCGTCAACCAGCTGTCGCAGCGGACCGGCACACGGGCGACCGAGCTGGATCTGGCACGTGGCCTGGTCTTCCATCTTGCTCCGGCCAACGTGGATGTCCTGTTCGCGTACGCCTGGCTGATGTCGGTGCTGTCAGGCAACACCAATGTGGCCCGCCTGTCGCAGAAGCAGAGCACCCAGCGCGATGCGCTGGTCTCGATCCTGCACGACATGCAGCATGAAGGCCTGCATCCGCAGGTGCTGGAACGCGCAGTACTGCTGACGTATCCGCATGACGATGCGATCACCACGGCCATCTCCCGTCACTGCCATGCGCGTATCATCTGGGGCGGCGACGCAACGGTCGCCAAGATCCGTTCACTGCCGATCGCGCCACTGGCTCTCGAGCTGGCCTTCCCGGACCGGTTCGGCGTGGCGGTCATGCGCGCAGCCACGCTGGTCGGAGCCAACGATGCCGATCTTCAGGAACTGGCCCACCGCTTCTGCAACGACGTGCTCTGGTTCGGCCAGCAGGCCTGCTCTTCGCCGCGCACCCTGTACTGGGTTGGTGATGAGGCAGAGACCGCAGCGGCCAAGGCTCGTTTCTGGCCGATGGTACGCGCCCAGGCCTCCAGCCTGGACGACGAGCCCGCAGCGCTGATGGCCCGGGTGACCGATGCCAACCTGCTGGCGGCCACCGGGCATGGCGTGCATTCCGCCGATGCCATCGGCCTGTATCCGCTGCGCCTGGAAGCCTCGCGTGCCGATGGTGCGATCCGCGAGATCCAGTCTGGCCACGGCCTGGTGGTGGAGATCGAGCTACCCACGCTGGATGCGTTGGCGCCACAGCTCGACGACCGCGACCAGACACTTGTCCAGCATGGCTTCACGACGTCGGACCTGCGCGGCTTCCTGTGCGGCCTCCGCAATCGTGCCATCGACCGCGTCGTACCATTCGGCCGCGCCCTGGACTTCCATCCGGTCTGGGACGGCACCGACCTGCTCGATGTGCTTACCCGCAAGATCACCCTGCCTGCGACCTGATCCGATGAGCTACGTTTTCATTGCCCTGACCATCCTGCTGACCGTCTACGGCCAGCTCATGCTGAAGTGGCAGGTCAGCCTCAATCCCGGGGCGACCATAGACGGCCTGAACCCGCGCGCGGTCATCACCCTGCTGCTCAATCCCTGGGTGATCAGCGCCTTCGCAGCGGCTTTCGGCGCTTCGCTGTGCTGGATGGCGGCCATCGGCCGGATGCCGCTGAGCAAGGCCTATCCCTTCACAGCATTGAGTTTCCCGCTGGTGGCAACCCTTGCGGTATGGCTCTTCCGCGAGTCCTTCGACTCGCATAAGATCGCCGGCACCGCCTTGATCATCCTGGGCGTCATCGTCCTGTCTCGCTCCGGAGCCTGAACCATGTCGCAGAAGACCGATGGGTTGCACGCAGTGCTATCACACCCAGCGGTCTACGACCTGCTGCAGAACCTGTTGGGGGCCCGCCGCTCCCGCGCCCGGCTGATCCGCGATCACATACGGCCGCGTGCCGGTGACCGGATTCTGGACATCGGCTGCGGCACGGGTGAGCTTTTCAGCCAGATGCCCGACGGCCTGCATTACGTCGGCTTCGATCTCTCCGAAGCCTACATCCAGGCAGCCCGCCAGCGCTTTGATGGACGTGCACGCTTCGAGTGCATGGACGTGGCCGACTACCAGCTGGCCGGTGGCGAGCAGCAGCAGGCCGATCTGGTACTGGCCATCGGCATTCTCCACCACCTCGACGACGACCGCGCCCGCGCACTGATGCGTACAGCGCGCGCTGCGCTCAAGCCCGGTGGCCGCTTCATCTCCCTTGACGGTACCTATGTCGAAGGCCAATCAGCCATCGCGCACGCGTTGATCGCGCGTGACCGCGGGCAGAGCATCCGCACCCCCGACGCCTATCGGGCCTTGGCCGAAGCCGAATTTTCGACGGTATCGGGCCGGGTCAGGGGCGATATGCTCTACGTACCCTATACCCACTACATCATGGAATGCGTGCGCTGAGCTGCGGCCCAGTCACGTTCAGGAGCAACAGTGATTCCGTTCAACAAGCCGTACATGACCGGCCAGGAGCTGGTCAACATCACCCACGCCCACGCCAATGGCCATCTCAGTGGCGACGGCCCGTTCACCAAGCAGTGCCACGCCTGGCTCAACGCGCGCACCGGTGCCAGTGCTTCGCTGCTGACCCACTCGTGCACAGCCGCATTGGAAATGGCGGCTCTGCTGCTGGATCTGGAAGACGGCGACGAAGTGATCATGCCGTCCTACACGTTTGTCTCGACCTCCAATGCCTTCGTGCTTCGTGGCGCGGTGCCGGTGTTCGTGGACATCCGCGCCGACACGCTGAACATCGACGAGACCCTGATCGAAGCGGCAATCACGCCTCGCACCAAGGCCATCTGCGTAGTGCACTACGCCGGTGTGGCTTGCGAAATGGACGAGATTCTCGCCATCGCCTCCCGGCACGGCCTGGCCGTGGTCGAAGACGCTGCGCAAGGCATCATGTCCACCTACAAGGGGCGCCCGCTGGGCACCATCGGCGACCTCGGCGCGCTGAGCTTCCACGAGACCAAGAACATCATTTCCGGCGAAGGTGGTGCGCTGCTGTGCCGCGACCACACCCACGCCGAACGTGCCGAGATCATCCGTGAGAAGGGCACCAACCGCAGCCGCTTTTTCCGTGGGCAGGTCGACAAGTACACCTGGGTGGATGTGGGCTCTTCCTTCCTCCCCGGCGAGATCACCGCTGCCTTCCTGGCCGCGCAGATGGATGCTGCCGAAGACATCACTGCGCGTCGCCTGGCCATCTGGGACCGCTATCACGCCTGGGCAGCACCGCATGAGGCTGCAGGTCGCCTGGTACGACCAACCATTCCGGCGCACACCACCCACAACGCGCATATGTACTACATGCTGCTGCCGTCACTGGATGCGCGTACCCACTTCATCCAGTCTCTGCGCGAACAGGGCGTGCAGGCCGTTTTCCATTACATCCCCCTGCATTCGTCGCCGGCGGGCCTCAGCCATGGCCGCGCGGGTTCGTCGATGCAGGTCACCGATGAGCTCAGCGAGCGCTTGGTACGCATGCCACTGTGGATCGGCGTGGAGCAGCACTTGGATGCGATCCTGGCGGCGGCTGACCGTGTACTGATGGGTTGACCATGCAGAGCCGTACTCCTGTCCTGGACGCCTGGATCAACTGGCGTACGCTGACCGTACTGCTGTTGGCAATGCCTGCCTTCATCAATGCTGCTGCCTACATCTCCTACGCCGGCATTCCGTTTGTCACCTCGGATGGTTGGTACTTCGTCGATGCGTTCCTGCAGAAGCACTATCACGCAGGGCTGTCGCTGCAGGACTTCTATGTCAAGCGAAGTGCCGACGACCACGCCCAGCCCGTACAGAAGCTCCTGCTGCTCTGGAATGCAGAGGCGTTCAATCTGGACTTCGTCATCGAGTCCTACATGGGGCTCGCGATTGCAGCTACCGCATGGTTGCTGATGTTGCATGTCATGGCGATGGACAATCGCGGCAACAGGCCCGGGATCTGGTGGCTGCTGCCTGCAGTCGCGAGCGCGGCCAGCTTCGTGTCCCTTAGCGGGGGGATGGTGTTCAACTGGTCACTGGTGACCCTGGGCTATCTGGGGCCGCTGGCCGCTACGGCCCTGGCGGTGGCGGCGTGGACAGGCGTGGAGAAGAAGCGATGGTGGCCTTTGGTTACCGTTGCCGCCCTCGTTGCATTCACCCAGGACGGGACCGCAGTCATCTGCGCGATCAGCGTCATCTGCGCACTGCTGCTTCGTGAGAAGAAGCAGCGCGGCACGACCCTGCGCCCGACGGCAATCGCTGTCGTCATCGTGGCCGGCTGGATCGTGGCCTACAAGCTGGCCAGCAGCCTGTATCTGCACTCGGGGCTGCCCGTCCTGGCCACTGGGGGGCAAGGAGTGAGCGCGCTCCTCGACATGGGCGTTGATCCGATTGCGCGGATGATGCTGACGATCGCTGCCCTGTCGGTGTCCGACCTGCCGCCGCTGCAGCTGCACTTCCCCGGCCGCGGCGAGTTGCTACACCTGGTGCTCGGTGCCGTGGTCATCGCTTCGCATGCATGGTTCTGGTGGCGCGCCGTCCGTGATCGATGGAACAACACCCAGTTTCTGGCCGTCGTGCTGATGCTGTTCTGTTACGGTGCAGTGGCAGGCATCGTCATCACGCGCGTGTCCATGTTCGGGCCCGGCTACGCCTCCCAGCAACGTTACCTGATGCTGTACCAGCTGGGCACGGTCGCCATCGCACTTCTGTCGGCTGGCAGCAACTGGCGCACATGGGGTCTTGTGCAGAAGGGCCTCGTCTCGATCGGCCTGCTTGCCCTGATCGCCGCCCAGCTGCCTCTTAGCAGAGTGACCTGGAGTGACGCTCCCTACGTGCAGGTGTACGGCAACAACCTCGGACGACAGATGATCCTGCTGGGTTCCAATCCCCAGGCCAAGCTGGCCGCGTGCGCACCGACGCTGGTCATATGCGAGGCAGAAAACGGGGAACGCATCCGCTCGATCACGCTGCTGCGCGACCATCATCTCAACGCCTACTCGGCCGAGATGCTGAGCCGTTACTCCATGGAGGCGATCGCTGCCCCCACCGGTCCGATGGAAGTCGTCACGCCCGCGGACGACGCCTCGAAAAAATGAATGATTCAGCCTTCTGGCGGGCAGACTGAATCCACTGCCGGCTGGATGTACATCAACTGCCGGGAAGTCGTTTCGTCCAGCACTTCGATGCGATCTCCTGCATGCAGGACTTCAGTGAAGGACGCGGCACCCGCGGTACTGCCGGCGGCAAGATCGGTGCGTTCTCCATCGGTCCGAAGCAACTGGATGCGCACCCCGGTGGCATCCAGCCCGGCAGGCAGGTTCCAACGCAGCTCTCCCGCCTCCGCCCCGTCCCCGCACGCCGTGCGGGCCGGGACAAGACAGACCGCGCACCCCTCGCCGGCCTGCGCGTCCAGCACCTGGTAGGCCACGGCCGTTACGTCTGCCGGGGAACGCTGGCAGGCAGACAACATCAGCACCATGGCTGCGATCGACAATCCATTCATGGTGCGCATGCCGGCTCCTGCGGAAATAGCGCCATTCTATCCATGCTGCGGCGACCTCGCTGGGTGCGCCTGAACGCGGCAGCGGCGAGGGCCAACAAGGCCCGCGTGTTCTGGGATAATTCCATGATCGAAGAACTTCTGGGATGGCGATGAGCTCCGTAAAGCGAGAAGAACCGATGAATGACGCGCGCAAGAAGGTACTGGTCGTTTTCGGTACGCGTCCGGAGGCTATCAAGATGGCCCCCGTCGTAGAGGCCCTGCGCAATGCGCCCGGCATCGAGCCTATCGTTGCGGTCACTGCCCAGCACAGGCAGATGCTGGACCAGGTGCTCGAGCTTTTCGAGATCCGGCCCGACGAAGACCTGGATGTGATGGAGCCGGGCCAGACCCTGCAAGGCCTGTTCAGCAAGATTCTGATGGGCATGTGCGACGTCATCGCGCGGCGCAAGCCCGATCTGGTCCTGGTCCATGGCGATACCAGCACGACGCTGGCTTCCGCATTGGCAGCGTTCTACAACCGGGTTCCCGTAGGCCATGTCGAGGCGGGGCTGCGCACGGGCGACCTCTACGCACCGTGGCCTGAAGAAGCCAATCGCTGCCTGACCGCTCCGTTGACGTCCATGCACTTTGCACCCACCCAGCGTGCCCGCGACAATCTGCGTCGCGAGAACATCGACGATGGGCGGATCCTGGTCACCGGCAATACCGTCATCGATGCACTCCTGCAGGTGACGAACCGCATCGAGCACGACGACGCCCTGCGCGAAAGCCTCGCGGCACGTTTCCCGTTCCTGGATCCTTCCAGGAAACTGATTCTGGTCACCGGCCACCGTCGGGAAAATTTCGGTGATGGATTCGAGCAGATTTGCCAGGCACTTCGCACCCTTGCAGACCGCGGCGATACACAGATCGTCTACCCGGTTCACCTGAATCCGAATGTCCAGGAGCCGGTCAACCGATTCCTCGGCAATCATCCGGCGATCACCCTGATCGAACCGCAGGACTATCTGCCCTTCGTGTACCTCATGTCCCAGGCCTATCTGCTGATTACCGACTCAGGCGGTGTCCAGGAGGAAGCCCCGTCGCTGGGCAAGCCGGTGCTGGTGATGCGGGATGTGACCGAACGCCCGGAAGCCGTCGAAGCCGGGACCGTAGTCCTGGTCGGTACCGATGCGGCGCGCATCGTGGCCGAGGCAAGTCGCCTGATCGATGATCCAACGGCCTACCAGCAGTTCTCGCGCAGTCACAATCCCTACGGCGACGGCACCGCCGCCCAACGCATCGCCGACGCCATCAGCAACAGCTGAAGTGCAGAAGAAAAAGGGGGCTGCGCCATGCGCAGCCCCCTTTTCCGTTATCCGCAACGATGCGGGAAACGCCGGTTACGACCGATAGCCGTGGGGCGACCACTTGCCCCACTTCGCCTCGTACAACGCCTTGTTCTTCTCAAACAGAGCCTGTTTGGCCTCGGCCTTGAGCTTGTTGAAACTGGCGGAAAGATGGTGGTGCACGAACACGTCCTCCGCGCACAACCGCACCAGCCCTGCCTGCTCCAGCCGACGGCAGTAGTCGTCGTCCTCGAAGAAGCCCACGCCGAACTGCTCATCCAGGCCGCCAACCATGGTGTAGGCCTGCCGCGAAATCATCACGCAGAAGAAGGCACTGGTCGCGATCTCGAAACTCCGCCCGGCATTTGCCCGAGTGTACCGGCCCGCCAGCTCCACCATCTGTTCCATTGATTCGTAGCTGATCTGGATCTTGGCTTCGTTGCCGATGTTGTTGGTCACCGGCCCCACGAGACCCGCATCCGCGCGACGGCGGAGCTGGTTACGCAGGGTACGCAGCCAGCCCGGCGTCACATAGGTGTCGTTGTTCAGCACGACCAGGTAGTCGCCCCGGGCAACATCCAGGCCTACGTTGTTGCCTGCCGAGAAACCAAGGTTGCTCTGATTGGCGATGAAACGCCGGTTGGCCGCGCCCTGCTCCCACTCCGCCAGGTACGCGGGACTGTCATCGCTGGAGGCGTTGTCAACGACAATGATCTCGACGTTCTCATAGTCCGTGTTGACCTCCAGGCTGTGCAGGCACTGCTTGGTGTAGTCCAGGTTGTTGTAGGTCAGCACGACGATGCTGATCAGCGGTTCGCTGATCGAGGAGAGCGCATCATCCAGGGCCTCAGCACGGTGCAGCCAGGTTTGCCGGGCCGCGAATGCCTGGCGCGACGCCAGCAGGCTGTCATCATCGGCTTCCGCCAGTGCGAGGCGGACCTGCTCCAGGTATCCCTCGTGGTCACCTGCCAGGCGCACCAGCCCTTCAAACTGGGCCAGCTCCGGCAGATCCACTGAAACGACCGCCTTACCCGCACTGAGATACTCGTACACCTTGACCGGATTGGTCGCCAGGGTCAGGGGAATGACCTTGAAAGGCAGGAGGCAGACGTCGAATGCATGGAGCCAGTACGGCAGTTCGGCATACGGCACCTCGCCGACGAAACGCACGTTGTCGATACCCTGCAGGCTGGCGGCAACGTTGGCCGTGTCACGACCGATCATCAGGACAAGCGCATCCGAGTTGTCCAGGGCAACCCGGCGCAACAGCTCTGCATCAAACCACTCTGCAATGGCACCGTAGTAGCCAATGATCCGTCGGCCCTTCGCATCGGCGAAGACCTTGGCCGGCGGAGTGCAGAAATGAGCGTACTCGGTGGCATTGCGCACCATCACGATGTTGCGCGCGCGCGGGCTGAGCTCGTCGTGCAACCACTGGGAAGTAACGACCAGCAGGTCCGCCCTCTCGATCAGCTGGCGCTCGCCCTCCATGATGCTGGCAGCGTTGTCTTCGAAACCGCCATGGTGGTCCATGCAGTCATAGACAAGCTTAGCGTTAGGAAGGCACTGCGCCGGCTGCAGCCAGTATGGGTGCTGCACGAACGACATGCAGCGAACCGACCGGGTCCATCCCAGCAACGCAGACAGACTGGACTGGATCGCAGCCACCTGCTCATTGCCAGGCATTGCGTGATAGATCTGCGGCGCAGTGGCCAGGTTGAGATTCACCTGGAACAGGCGACCGCTGTCATCCAACGGCTCGACTTTGAAACCCGCTTCGGAGGCGTCGACGAAATTGTTGGATATGTAAAAGACCCGGTGCCCCTTGGCAGCCAGCGCCATTGCCAGATGCTGGGGACGCTGGACGCGGAAGTTCCAGTCAATCACAGCCCAGACAAACACGTCAGTGGAGTTGGCGTCGGCGGCAGCGAGGGTCGGCAGGTGGGAGTAATCGACGAAGCCAAGCGGATCGCCCACGGTCACCTTCGGAGAAGGCGAGATGATCTGCGCCAGCCGCGCGCGATCCGACGGATCCAGGCGTCCGTTGCGCAGCGTCCGGATACCGAAGCGCGTGGCTGCCTGCACCGAGCGCGGGGCATGCTTGCCGATGTTTCGAAGCTCCTGCATGGGGCTGGAGAGAAAACGCCGGATGACACGCATCGGCCGGGTGATACGCCAGGACGTGCTCCGGTGGAGTGCATCCAGTTCCTGGTCCATGGCCAGCAGGCGCAACCGCAGTCGCTGCAATTGCACGTCGGCCGGCTGTTCGTCATCCGTGCCTGCAAGCGCGTCCAGCTTCGCACCTGCCGGGGCCCCCATCAGATTGACGATCTCCGCTCCCAGTCGGAGCGTCGCACCCACGCTCTGATCGGCCTCGACACGCGCCGCCGATGCCTGTGCGAGTAGCGCCTCGGTATCAGCCAACAGGCCGGCTCGAATGTTCCGATCCTCCTGCAGTACATTCCTCACCTGCACCAGATCAGCATGTGCATCGTTGAGACGATCCAGCAAGGTGCTGCCGACCAGCAGGGGCTGCAGCGCCTGCAGCGCAGACTCCAGGATCCGCGCATCGCGCGCTTCGCGTGCCACCTGCTCGTGGCTCCACGCTGGCCCGGTGGACTGTGCGGTCAGGTCGCGCACCAGCAGCCACTTGTCCAGATCCACACGCAGCTGATCCAGTGCCTGCACCTGCTCCGGTGCAGCGGGCACGTGGCTGCGCAACGTGCCCAAGTCGCCATTGAGCTGCAGCGCAAGCTGCGTTGCCGAAGCGAGAAGCGGACGCAACGGGCTGGGGGGTTCTGTACCCAGCTGCAGATCCTGCAGGGTCAGTGACTGCTCACCCAGCCAGGTGGGGTCGGCCCAGACCAGCAGCACC
Source organism: Stenotrophomonas sp. SMYL86 (assembly GCF_036320025.1). Taxonomy (NCBI): domain Bacteria; kingdom Pseudomonadati; phylum Pseudomonadota; class Gammaproteobacteria; order Lysobacterales; family Lysobacteraceae; genus Stenotrophomonas; species Stenotrophomonas sp. SMYL86. Next base: position 83,380 of record NZ_JAWIRU010000010.1, on the reverse strand, counting down.
TGCTCGCCCGGCCAGAAGCAAGGGTGATCATTCCGCGTATCGCGGACACTGGCATGCACCAGCACCTTGCCGTCGATCTGTTGCGGAATGTTCTCCGGCATGAAGGAGGCATGGTGCTCTTCAATGCGATGCCGCTCGCGATAGGGCAGCATCAGGACGATGCAGTGCCGGGCACGCGCAGCAACCGTGCCGAGTACCTTCCACGGCTCGTGGAAGTGTTCCAGCGTGTTGGAGCTGAAGACCACGTCGAAGGCGGGCGCATCCGCCTGTGCGGTGGATGCAAGCCAATCGTCGCTGATGAAACTCAAGCCTGGGAAGCGCTGCCGTGCGTCGGCAATCGCAACGGCAGAGAAGTCGACCCCGGTGAACATCGCGCCGGGAACGCTCTGCGCTACTTCCTGGGTACCGTCTCCCAGTGCGCAGCCCCAGTCGCACCAAGTCAGGCGGCGCTGGCTACTGGCACGCACCAGCCAGGCGGGAAGCATCTGCACGGCAAGCGCGCCAAAGAAGCGTGACTGTTCGCGTCCACCGAGATCTTCCCAATCCTCACCGAAACGACCGTTCCAGTAATTCTTGGAATTGATTACGTCATCAGACACGGAGCAACTCCTTGAACACATGCTCGATTTTGGGTTGGTAAATGCCGAAGTGGCGAACCGGGCTGATCACCGAGAAGTACCGCACACCTTCGATGTACTCGTAGTACTCCACAACCGGCCCCGTGCGCTTCTCGACTGCAGCGACAAGGAAGTACTTACCTTCAACCAATCCGTTCTCGAAGGCAAACTCGATCTCCACCTCGGCCCCCGCTGACCAATGCGCCGGCGGCGTGCTGCTGCTGTCGTCGGTACTGGATACGACGATGTCATGTCCTCTCAGATCCTTGATGGAGAACGCGACCCGGAACGACTCCGGCGCGTAATCAGGAGGCAACAGGACCCGGATCCCGATGCGGCAGCGCTGGCCCCATTCGAGCAGTTCGCAGTCGCGTTGATCACCCGCGGCCAGGGTCACGGCGCGGATCAGGCCGATCTGCTGCCCCCAGTGCGCCAGGGGCTTTTCCTTGTGAACCGTCGGTACGTCGGGAGCTGCCGTGTCCTGCACGCCAGCGTCCCCGCCTGCACTGCTTCCCTCTTCATCGTGCGCATCGACGCCCACCGCTGGATGCAGCGCCTCGGGATCATCCTGGAAGATGGACTCCATGTACCGGGAGCTGACCTGCAGCACCGGCCCCAGCTCTTTCATCCCGCCGCGCTCTAGCCAGAGAGCCCGCTGGCACAGCGTGCGCACGGCCGCCACGTCATGGCTGACGAAAAGAACAGAGGCGCCATCGTCCTGGATGGCCCGGATACGCTTCATGCAGCGCGCCTGGAAGCGCGCATCACCCACAGCGAGGGCTTCATCAACCACGAGGATGTCCGCATCCACGGACGTCGCCACCGAAAACGCCAAGCGGACAAACATACCGCTGGAATAGGTCTTGGTCGGCTCATCGATGTACGCACCGATGTCGGCAAACGCACAGATGTCGTCGAAGCGGCTCTCGATCTCCGCGGTTTCCAGGCCGAGAAGGCGACCATTGAGGAAAACGTTCTCCCGGCCCGTGAACTCCGGGTTGAAGCCAGCCCCCAGCTCCAGCAGCGCTGCGATCCGGCCACGCACTTGGACGTGCCCCTCGGTCGGGGTCAGCGTGCCGCACAGCATCTGCAGCATCGTGCTCTTGCCCGAGCCGTTGCGCCCCATCACACCCAGCGCTTCACCGGGCGGAACCTCGAAGCTGACACCACGCAATGCCCAGACTTCCTTGCTGTGCTTGGCAGGTGCCATGCATAGGCCGCGACGCACCGGATCCGACATCAACTGCATCAGCCGGTCAACCGGCTTGGCAAACATGTCATATCGCTTGCCCAAGCCCTCCACCCTGATCAGCGCGTCAGATGACATCGGCAAAACCCCTACGCACGTACTGGAACACGGACAGCCCAAACAGCATGATCAGCAGACCCACAAGGTACTGCCACAGCAGAAGCCCCATGTCCGGCCAGTGGCCGAATATCAGCGTATCGCGCACCCCATCCATGACGCCCGTGATGGGATTCAGCTCGACGATATGACGGAAGGAGGCAGGAACCGCGGTAATCGGATAGAACACCGGCGACAGGAACAGCAGCATCGTCGTGACCAGCGGCATGATCTGCCCCAGGTCGCGCAGATAGACACCCAACGCGGAGAACAGCCAGGTGCAGCCAAGGGTCGCCAGCAGCAATGGCATCATCACGACCGGGAAGGCGATGGCAGTGACCGGGACGCTGCCCTTCAGCAGGAGCATGGCGATCAGCAGCACCAACAGGCTGACCAGCATGTGGAACAGCGCGGACAACGCGGTCGACACGGGCAGTACTTCCAACGGGAACACCACCTTCTTCACGAACTGCCCATTGGCCGTGATCAGGCCCGGCGCCTTGTTCAGGCATTCGGAAAAGAAGCCATAGACCACCAGTCCCGAGAACAGGATCAGCGCGAACTCCGAAGTCAACGGCGCGTCACTGTGCGTGCCTGTCCAGCGCGAGCGGAAAATGACGCCGAACACGAACGTGTACACGCCCAGCATGAGCACTGGATAGAAAAACGACCAGGCGAGACCGATCACCGAGCCTTTGTAGCGTGCGAATACATCCCGCTTGGCCATTTCCCAGGCCAGGCTTGCGCGGGTGGCCAATGAACGCTCCGACGTGGCGGGCGCATGGGTCACTGCAGCGCCCTTTCCAGATCCACCTGCAGATCCCCCAGATCCTCCACGCCCACGCTCAGCCTTACCAGCGCATCACTGATCCCCAGCTGCTCGCGCCGCGCGACCGGGATCGAGGCATGCGTCATCACCGCCGGATGGTTCACCAGGCTTTCCACGCCGCCCAGCGACTCGGCCAGAGTGAACAGTTCGGTCTTCTCGCAGAAGCGCTTGGCCGCCTCGAAACCGCCCTTGAGCACGATCGAAACGATGCCGCCGTAACCGGCCATCTGCTTGCCGGCCAGCTCATGCTGCGGGTGCGAGGCCAGGCCCGGGTAGATCACTTTTTCCACGGCCGGGTGCTTCTCCAGCCACTGTGCCAGCGCCAGCGCATTGGCGCAGTGTGCCTTCATGCGCAGCGGCAGGGTCTTCAGGCCACGCAGGGCCAGGAAGCTGTCGAACGGGCCCTGCACACCACCCACCGAGTTCTGCAGGAAGGCCATCTGCTCGGCCAGTTCGGCGTTGTCGCCGACCACGACCATGCCGCCGACCATGTCCGAGTGGCCATTGAGATACTTGGTGGCCGAATGCAGGACCAGGTCCGCACCCAGTTCCAGCGGACGCTGCAGCATCGGCGAGGCGAAGGTGTTGTCGACGACGACGATCAGGCCATGGCGCTTGGCGATGGCAGCGACCGCAGCGATGTCGACGATCTTCAGCATCGGGTTGGTCGGGGTCTCGATCCACACCATCTTCGTCTTCGGCGTGATCGCGGCCTCGAACGCGGCCAGATCGGTCAGGTCGACGAAGCTGAAGTCCAGCCCGGCGGTGCGGCGACGCACGCGCTCGAACAGACGGAAGCTGCCGCCGTAGATATCGTCCATTGCCACCACATGGCTGCCGGCGTCCAGCAGCTCGATCACGGTCGAGCTGGCCGCCATGCCCGAAGCGAAGGCAAAGCCGCGGGTGCCGCCTTCCAGCGACGCCACGCAACGCTCATAGGCGAAGCGGGTCGGGTTGTGGGTACGCGAGTACTCGAAGCCCTGATGCTCGCCCGGGCTGGACTGGGCGTAGGTCGAGGTGGCGTAGATCGGCGGCATCACCGCGCCGGTGCTGGGGTCGGGCGACTGGCCACCGTGGATGGCCAGGGTAGCCAGGGCCAGGGCGCGATCCTGGGAAGTTGCGTTGGACATGTTCTTTCCTGAGGGGCGCCGACGCACGGCGCCATCGAAGGTGCGGAAGTCTACCAGCGCGGCCTTAACGACCTTTGACGCGGATAAACCAGGATTCAGCAGTGAACGTCGGCGATCAGCGGCTTACTGCACGCGACGGCGCAGATAGTTCAGCAGGTCGATACGGGTGATCAGGCCCAGGAAGGCGTCGCCGTCCATCACGATCGCCACCTGGCCGCGGTCGAACACCGGCAGCAGCGCCTCGATCGGCGACTTCACGTCCAGCCGGTCCAGCTTGCTGACCATCGCGGTGGCGACGGTGTCGCGGAAGCGTGCCTCATCGCCATAGACGTGCAGCAACACGTCGCTCTCGTCGACGATGCCGACCAGCTGCTCGCCGTCCATCACCGGCAGCTGCGATACGTCGTACAGCTTCATGCGCTGGTAGGCGGTGGTCAGCAGGTCGTTCGGACCGATCACCACGGTGTCGCGCTGGCCGTACGGGCGCAGGATCAGGTCGCGCAGGTCGCCGTGCTGCGGGCGCTGCAGGAAACCGTTGTCCAGCATCCAGTAGTCGTTGTACATCTTCGACAGGTACTTGTTGCCGGTATCCGGCACCAGCACCAGCACCTTCTTCGGCGTGGTCTGCTCCTTGCAGTACTTCAGGCCGGCGGCCAGCAGGGTGCCGGTGGACGAACCACCCAGGATGCCTTCCTTGCCCAGCAGCTCGCGTGCGGTGTGGAAGCTCTCGGCATCGCTGATGGCATAAGCCTTCTTGACGCGGCTGAAATCGGAGATCGACGGCAGGAAGTCCTCGCCGATGCCTTCCACCAGCCAGCTGCCCGACTTGTCGTTCAGATTGCCGTCGTTGATGTACTCGGCCAGGATCGAGCCGACCGGGTCGGCCAGCACCAGCTCGGTCTTCGGCGACAGCTTGGCGAAGGCGCGCGACAGGCCGGTCATGGTGCCGGAGCTGCCGCAGCCGAACACGATGGCATCGAGGTCGCCGCCCATCTGTTCGAGGATTTCCGGGCCGGTACCGAATTCATGCGCGGCCGGATTGTCCGGGTTGCCGAACTGGTTGATGAAGTAGGCGCCCGGGGTCTGCTCGGCGATGGTCTTGGCCAGGTCCTGGTAGTACTCCGGATGGCCCTTGGCCACGTCCGAGCGCGTCAGGCGCACTTCGGCGCCCATCGCCTTCAGATTGAAGATCTTTTCCCGGCTCATCTTGTCGGGAACGACCAGAATGAGCTTATAGCCCTTCTGCTGGGCCACCAGCGCCAGGCCCAGGCCGGTGTTGCCAGCCGTGCCCTCGACCAGGGTGGCACCGGGCTTCAGGTCGCCGCGCTTTTCCGCCGCCTCGATCATCGACAGGCCGATGCGATCCTTGATCGATCCGCCCGGGTTGGCGCTCTCCAACTTCAGGTAGAGCTCGCAGACGCCGGTGTCCAGGCGCTGGGCCTTGACGATCGGGGTCTGGCCGATGAGTTCGAGGACGGAAGAATGGATGGGCATTCGGAGGACTTTCGGTTCGCGCCGCACAGGGCCGGACCGATGATTATCCGACGGATGGCGATGAAAGTCAGGTCGGCAGGGCCGCAGCCCGTCCACCGTAAAAAAGAGATGCGGACGGCCCCGGATCGACGAGGAGACCGGTACCGCCCGCATCGGTGAGTTGTGCCTGCAGGCCAAGGCACCACGGCCTGTGGTGCCTTGGCGCGGCCGCCTCATCGGCGGTGCCGCGATGCCGGGGCAGGAGCGCCCGGCGGGGCCATCGATGGCCGGGTCACGCCGTTCCGGGCGTGACGGGGTGCGTCAATGCGTCAAAGCGTGGGGGACGTCATTGGGAGCGGTGTTTCGTACATTCGCAGAAGTCGTTGCTTGGCCAGCAGCTTCTCGCGCTTCATGCGACCCAGGGTGACATCATCGATCGGGAGTACACCCAACTCCGCGTCCATGCACTTCTTGTTCAACTTGCGGTGCTGGTCATGGAGTGCCCTGAACTCCGGATCACGCGCGCGACGGGCGTCGATCTCGCTCTGGGGCTGATCTTCAAACATGATGGACCTCCTTCGACAGATACACGAACGCCCCGGCTGCAAGGCACGGGGCGTTGTTCATGGAGGAGCGCCGGTCGATGGCCACCTGGACGCCTGCAACGACCTGCGGCACTGGCCTGCGCACGTCGATCTGCTGCGGTTCGCGCCCTGTTTGCATCGGCCCGGCCCTCCCATCGTCCGGTCCGCGGCATTGCGTCCCGGACGATTGACCCTACGCCTGCTCAAGGCGGGGTACAAGACCCCTGCGGCAAAAAGACCGAACCCCGCCGGGGCGGGGTTCAGGCTGAATGCTCATCGCAACGAAAAACAAACAATATCAAGCAATTACGGGGCGATGATGACCTCGGCCGAGCGTGCCCGGGTGGACGCCGCCTTCTTGCCGCTGAGCTGGATCCGGTTGCTCGCGACACCTGCCGCGACCAGGGCATCGCGCAGGGCCTCGGCACGCTTCTGACCGACCCCGTTGGCGCTGTCATAGGCCTCGATGCGCAGGCGGCCCTTCTTGCCGATGTTCAGGTACTCGGCCAGCGCCTTGGCCTGGTTGCGGGCCCCACCGGACAGGCTGGAGGCGCCAGCGGCGAATGCGTCACCATTGAAGGTGAAGACCTCACCACGGCCATCGAACTTCGAGCCCGGCAGCTTCTGCCCGGATACCAGCTCGGCTTCCTCGCGGGCCAGCTTGGCAGCGTTCTGCTGGGCAGCGCTGAGGCGCTGCTGCTGCTTGCCGGCCACACTAGTCAGGGCATTCTCGGCATCCTGGCGGGCCAGGGTCTCGGCCTCGGCGGCCTGGCGCAGGCGCTCAGCCTCCTCGGCCTGCATCTGCGCCTGCATGCGCAGCTGCTCGGCCTCCTGGCGGGCACGGGCGGCATCGCGGCGGCTGGCCTCGATCAGCAGATCACTGCGGGTGCGCTCGAGGCGATCGACCTCACGCGCGGCCAGTGCGGCACGCACGGCAGTCTCGGCAATCTCCACCCGGCGCTCGGCCAGGTAGGTGGCCAGCTCCTGGTCGCGGCGCTTGGCCTTGTCCAGGGTGGCGATGGCCTGTTGGGCCTGCATGCGCTCGAAGGCGCCCAGCTCAGCCGTGTCGGGATTGGCCTGGATGGCCATCAGACGCTGGCTCAGCTGCGCCACCATCGGGTTGTCGGCGGCCAGGGCCAGGGTCGGCAGCGCCAGCAGCGCAGCCAGGGTTGTGGCAGTCATCGGCTTCACCGGCGGTCCTCCCCGGTCGACAGCTGGCGCTGCAGCTGGTTGACCTCGTTGCGGCGCAACTGCAGCTGCGCGGTGACGGTGGCTTCCTCGCTGCGGGCGCGGGCCAGGTCGGCATCGGCAGCGGCGCGCAGGGCGATCGCCGGAGCGTTCTTGCGCTCGCGGCGGTCGCCGGCAGCACGCTGGGCCTGTTCCAGCCCCTGCCGGGCCAGCCCGATCAGGTCCGGGGCGTACTGGTCGGCGTCGGCCTGGGTGGCCTTGTCGACCGCCTGCCGGGCCTGAGCCAGTTCCAGTGCGCCGTCCTGCGCCCAGGCGGGGGCAGACAGTGCGAATGCAAACGCCATCACATACAGGCCATGGCGCATTCGTGCGAAGCTAAGTCGTTTCATTGGGGAGGCCGTACCGGTTGTCGGTTCACGGCCATTGTCGTCAAGCCGACACCGTGCTGGCAACGGGCGTCGGCCGTTTCGTTGGGGAAAATTCGCAATGGATATCGGCTACTTCCTGAAGCTGATGACCGAAAAGAACGCTTCGGACATGTTCCTGACCACCGGAGCACCGGTCTACATCAAGATCGAGGGGAAGCTTTATCCGCTGGGCAACACCGGCCTGCCGCCGGGCATGGTCAAGAAGATCGCCTACTCGCTGATGGACGAAGGCCAGGTGCCGCAGTTCGAGCGCGAGCTGGAGCTCAACATGGCCATCGCCCTGCCCGATGCCGGGCGCTTCCGCGTCAACGTGTTCAAGCAGCGCGGCGAAGTGGGCATGGTCATCCGCGCCATCCGCAGCCGCATCCCGAGCATCGAGGAGCTGAACCTGCCGCAGGTGCTGAAGGACGTCATCATGACCCCGCGCGGGCTGGTGCTGGTGGTGGGGTCCACCGGTTCCGGCAAGTCCACCTCGCTGGCGTCGATGATCGACCACCGCAACAGCACCACCACCGGTCACATCCTCACCATCGAGGACCCGATCGAGTACCTGCACAAGCACAAGATGTCGATCGTCAACCAGCGCGAGGTCGGACTGGACACCCATGCCTTCCACAACGCGCTGAAGAACGCGATGCGTGAAGCGCCGGACGTGATCCTGATCGGCGAGATCCTGGATGCGGAAACGATGGAGGCGGCGATCGCCTTCGCCGAAACCGGCCACCTGTGCCTGGCCACCCTGCACTCCAACAACGCCGACCAGACCATCGAGCGCATCCTCAACTTCTTCCCTGAAAGCGCGCACAAGAACGTGCTGATGAACCTGGCGCTGAACCTGCGTGCGGTGATCAGCCAGCGCCTGGTGAAGAACAAGGAGGGCCGTCGCCTGCCGGCCACCGAGGTGCTGATCAACACGCCGATGATCCGCGACCTGCTGCGCCGCGGCCAGGTGCACGAGATCAAGGCCGCGATGGAAGGCTCGCTGGAGGAAGGCATGGAGAGTTTCGACCAGTGCCTGTTCCGTCTGGCCAAGGCCGGCATCATCGAGCAGGAGGAAGCGCTGCGCGCGGCCGACTCGCGCGATGGCCTGGCCCTGAAGTTCCGCCTGTCCGAAGGCAGCAGCGGCGAGCACGACCCGTACGCGGATTTCTCAGCCGGGCAGCCAAGCATCACTCACGGGTTCTGACCGCACGAAAAAGGGGACGGAGGGGATTAAGTCGTAAGTGCATTTACGACTTAATCCCCTCCGTCCCCTTTTCCTGAAGAATTCAGGGGCGGTCTCATCCAATGAGACCCCTCATCCGTAGGTTTCCTCAATGGAAACCATCCGCAAGCTGGCCATTCTGGCCGATGCCGCCAAGTACGATGCCTCCTGCGCCTCCAGCGGCTCGGGCAAGCGCGATTCGCGCGTCAGTGGCGGTATCGGCAGCACCGAGGGCATGGGCATCTGTCACAGCTACACGCCCGATGGCCGCTGCGTTTCGTTGCTGAAGATCCTGCTGACCAACTTCTGCATCTACGACTGCGCCTATTGCGTGAACCGCGTCTCCAGCAACGTGCCCCGCGCACGTTTCAGCGTGGACGAGGTGGTCACACTCACCCTGGACTTCTACAAGCGCAACTACATCGAGGGCCTGTTCCTGTCCAGCGGCATCATCCGCAATGCGGACTACACCATGGAACAGATGGTGGAAGTGGCCCGGCAGCTGCGCGAAGAACACCGCTACGCCGGCTACATCCACCTCAAGACCATTCCCGAGGCCTCGCCGGAGCTGCTGGCCAGTGCCGGGCGCTATGCCGACCGCCTGTCCATCAACGTGGAACTGCCGACCGAAGCCGGCCTGAGCGCCTTGGCGCCGGAGAAGACGGTGCATTCGATACGCGGCGCGATGGGCGAACTACGCTGGCGCATCGAGGAAGCCAAGGAGGCGCGCAAAGCCCCCGCAGCGGTGGCGCCGAGGGCCAGCCGCAGTCCACGCCCTCCCCGTTTCGCACCCGCCGGGCAGAGCACGCAGATGATCGTCGGCGCGGACGGGGCCAACGACCAACAGATCCTGGCCAGCGCCGATGCGCTGTACGGCAACTACCGCATGCGCCGGGTGTACTACTCCGCGTTCAGCCCGATTCCGGACGCCAGCCGGCAGCTGCCACTGCAACCGCCTCCGCTGCAGCGCGAACATCGCCTCTACCAGGCCGACTGGTTGCTGCGCTTCTACGGGTACGGCGTGGATGAGATTACCGATACCACCCAGGACGGCATGCTCGACCTGGATATCGACCCGAAAATGGCTTGGGCGATCCGTCACCCCGAGCGCTTTCCTGTGGATCTCAACCGCGCGCCGAAGGAAATGCTGCTTCGCGTACCCGGGCTGGGCGTGCGCAACGTGAAACGGGTGCTGATGGCACGCCGCCACGGTCGCCTGCGGGTTGCCGATGTAGCACGCCTGAAGGCACCGATGAGCAAACTGCTTCCGTTTGTGCAGCTGGCTGACCACCATCCACGCAAATCGCTGGACGATCCGGCGGCGCTGCGCGCGCAGTTGGCCCCACCGCCTCGTCAGGGATCGCTGTTTGATGCACCGCCCGCCGCCTGACGCGCAGCGCTGGTCGCTGCGGGTGGACCCGCAGTGGTCGCTGCAGGCCTGGCGCGATGCTGCGCGCGAAGCGTTGCTGCGAGGCGTGGCCCCTCCTCAGCTGGACTGGCTGGAAGGGAGCGAAACGTCCTTGCTGGATGCGCCGGCCGTGCAGCGGGCGCCGATGCTGGCCGATGCCAGTGCACCCAACGTGCCCCGCGATTTCCTGGAACTGGCGGCCACCTGCCTGTGCCATCACGACCCCCAGCGACTGGCCTTGCTGTATCGCCTGCTGTGGCGCATCGTCCATGGCGAGCGTTCGGTGCTGAGCAACCCCGCCGACGCCGATGTCCTGCGCGCAACGGCGCTCGCCCAGGCCGTCCGCCGTGACACGCACAAGATGAAGGCATTCGTGCGCTTCCGCGAGGTGCCTGGCCAGCCTGATGCGTTCATCGCCTGGTTTGAGCCACAGCACCACATTGTCGACCGGGTCGCGCCCTTCTTCGCGCGCCGCTTCACCGGCATGCGCTGGGCGATCCTCACGCCTTCGCGCAGCGTCGCATGGGATGGGCAGGCGCTTGCCTTCGGCCCCGGCGCACGGCGCGAGGATGCCCCGGCCGAGGATGCGCGCGAATCACTGTGGCAGACCTACTACGCCAACATCTTCAATCCGGCGCGACTCAATACACGGATGATGATGCAGGAGATGCCGGCAAAGTACTGGCGCCACCTGCCGGAGGCCCAGCTGCTGCCACGCCTGGTGCGCGATGCGGCCGACCGCGTGCAGAAGATGCATGACCGTCCCGCGCAGGCGCCGCAACGCAGGATCCCCCTGCGTGCAGGTGTTGCGATGCCAGCAGCGGATGCCAGCAGTCTGGAGAATCTACGCGGACAGGCCAGCACCTGCCGCCAGTGCCCGCTGTGGGAGCAGTCCACGCAGACCGTGTTCGGGCAGGGGCCTGCAGACGCCCGCATGATGCTGATCGGGGAACAACCTGGCGACACCGAGGATCTGCGCGGACAGCCGTTCATGGGTCCTGCCGGTCAGCTGCTGGACCGTGCGCTGACCGAATTGGGAATCGATCGCGTGGGGCTGTACCTCACCAACGCCGTGAAGCACTTCCATCATGAACGGCGTGGCAAGGTTCGACTGCACAAGCGACCGGAAAGCCGGCACATCCAGGCCTGCCGCCCTTGGCTGATGGGTGAGATCGCGCGCGTGCGGCCCCAGGTGATCGTGTGCCTCGGCGCGACAGCGGCAGCCTCGGTGTTTGGTCGTGGGTTCGACCTCTCACGCGACCGCGGACGCTGGCACACCCTCGAGGACGGCACCCGCGGCTATGCCACGGTGCACCCGGCATGGGTATTGCGGCAGACCGACGATGCGCGCCGCGAGGATGCCTATCGGCTGTTCCGCGATGATCTGCAGCGGATACATGAAGTCGCTGAGGATGGGAATGCAGGGCACCTGTAGCCGGACATCTCCGTAGCGAAGCCTCTCCCACTGTGGTCTTCGGTGGAATCTACTGGACAGATGGCCGGATCAGCGTCACCTCGACGTAGTCCGCCCCGGCCTCCGCCGTTCTGTCCAATCGAAGGTACACCACTCCTTCGTGCGGGCTGGCAAGGGATGCTTCGACCCATCGAACAGTCTGCCGCCCCATGCTTCCCGAAGCAATACCCACGCCATTGGAGTACAGCGTGTATGAGACCGGCGACTCCGGACGTTCTTCGAACTTGAAAGGGAACGTCGATCCGCTGACATAGAATCCAACCGACGTGGAGTCCGATCTGACAGGAATGGAAAGCACGGCGCAGGCGCTTCCGTCCTTGAAATCGATCCGTGCGCGCTTTTCATCCAGCGACAGGACGGCATCGGAGCGCTGGCACGCACCCGTTGCGCTGGCTCCCACCGGCAGAAGCCTGACACCCTTCATGACGTCTGCCGCCGAGGGCAGAACGGCGGACACCAGGGTAACCAGCAGATAGACGACAACGATCCCTACTCCGCCCACCAGATAACGACGACCGTTGCCCCTGGGGCCATCCGCATTGTCACGGGCGAACACAGACATCGCAGCGAGCAGCGACAACGCCGGCGCAATCACTACGCTGTACCTGGCCTGAGACTCACCCGCACCGATTACCATCAGTGCGAATGCACCCACGAAGATGAGGCAGGCCAGCGAAAGACCCTCATGCTTCGTCTTCAATACCCCCACCACGGACAAGCTCAGACCTGCGAACACGACCAGACCCAGCCACGGAAACAGCGTGGAATCGAACGGGATATCACTGAGCACGCCATTGTTCAGAGAATCCGGGTTGCCAGGTGGATAGTTGAAGGCAGACAGGCCGTAGTAGCCGGAACCTGCAAAAACAACCTGTGATTTTCTGAACAGATAACCGGGCCAATCCCAGAAACCCGACGAAAACTCCGTGGACACCTTGTAGGCCATGTTGGCGAACCGGGCTGATTCTGGCGTCGCGGTCCAGAAGTGCTCTGCCCACCTGTAGTTCACCGCAAAGTTCTGGTCAGAACTGAAGTCGATGGAGGAAAGCGCGCGCAGCGGCTCGACCAGATCGGGCAAGCCTGTCGGATTTACCTTGTTGAAAGCAGCAGTCATCGCGAACAAGCAGATGATCGACGCCATCGGCAATGTCACCAAGGCCAACCGTCGCTGCGCAATACTTCTGCACAGGGCCCATAGCAGCAATGCAACGACGAAGATCGTGCCGATCGATCTCAGCTGGTTTCCCAGGAACGCGATGGCGGCAATGGCCACCGCCGAGAACAGGGCGACGGGCCACCGGCCCTCGAGCCCGGGAATGAGCAGGAGGAATGCGGCGATGGCCAGGACCGCGGCGTTGTCCGTGGTTATCAGGGTCGTCGTGAACCAATACTCTGGATACAGTGCGAGCAAGAGCGTGGCAAGCGCCGCCGCTCTGCCGCCATGATTTCGCCTGACGCCGAAGTACCACAGTAAAAGCGTCGCGCAGTGCAGGCCGATGTTGCTGACCTTGAACCACACGTAGCCCTCGCCGAAGATGCGCCCAACAAGCGTGGAATAGAAGTACGAACGCAGCCAGTAGGTGCTGTTGTCGGCAAGGTACGCGGACTGACATTTATCCAGCCACTGCACCATCGACGATGTTGCGGCGACACCACAGCGGTAGTAGACGCCGAAATCACTCGGCTGGCTCGAGCTGAACGCGAATCCCCACACACCCGTGGCACAGCAGGCAAGGATCGGTATCAGGATGTTCCAGCGGTCGTGGCCCAGCGGTACACGCGATCTGTAAGCCAGGACTGCCATGACCACGACCGCCACATAGCCCGCCAGCACGCCGTAGCCACCCAGTCCAACGCCAACGGTGAAGGCCGCCAGTGCGCCGACCAGCAGCATTCCCAACCCCCAGCTCTGCACGAGCGCGGGCAGCACCGCCAACAGCCTATTCATTGATTTTCCTTGCCAGTCGCCGGTTATACCGGCGGTGTGCGACGCGCCGGAATGGCGATTCTACCTACGCGCGGGTTTGCCGCTGCATCCTCCCCGGTATCGAGATGGATGCGCGGGCAGGACAGGCAGGGACCGACGATCAGCCTGCGTCGGGCTGGTTTTCCGGGCGTGCGCGGTCGAAGGCGTCCAGTGCCTGGCAGGCAGCTTCGATACGGCGCAGGGTCGGGTACGGCGCCAGGTCCAGGCCGAAGCGATGCGCGTTGTACAGCTGCGGCAGCAGACAGATATCGGCCAGCCCAGGGCGGTCGCCGTGGCAGAACGTGCCCGTCGCGCTGCTGTTGGCCAGCATTGCCTCCATGGCAGCGAAACCCTCGGCGATCCAGTGCAGGGTCCACTGCGTGCGGGCGTCGGCCGGCAGCTGCAGGGTGCGCTCCAGGTACTGCATCACCCGCAGGTTGTTGATCGGGTGGATATCGCAGGCCACCAGCTGGGCCAGCGCACGCACCCGCGCACGGCCGGCAGCATCAGCTGGCAGCAGCGGCACCTGCGGGAAGCGCTCATCCAGATACTCCAGGATCGCCAGCGACTGGGTCAGTGCATGCCCGTCATGCAGCAGGGTTGGCACCAGCTGCTGCGGATTGAGCGCGCGATAGGCGTCCAGGTGCTGTTCGCCGCCCTCGCGCACCAGGTGCACCGGCCGCGCGTCCCAGGCCAGGCTCTTCAGCTCCAGGCCGATGCGCACGCGGTAGGCGGCGCTGGATCGCCAGTAGGTGTACAGCACGATGCCGTCGTCGACCGGGATCTCCATCGCCGCCTCTCTGCTCAGGGCCTGGTCGCCTGTTCGATGCGCTGCTCGATCGCACCGAAGATGCTGTTGCCGGCGGCATCGAGCATCTCGATGCGGACCACGTCGCCGAAGGACATGAACGGCGTGCTCGGCTTGCCGTCGCGCAGGGTCTCCACCACGCGCTGCTCGGCGAAGCACGAGGCACCCTTGCTGGTGTCTTCGTTGGCGATGGTGCCCGAGCCAACAATGGTGCCGGCGCTGAGCGGACGGGTCTTGGCCGCATGCGCGACCAGCTGGGCGAAGTTGAACTGCATGTCCACGCCCGCTTCCGGCGCACCGAACCACTGGCCGTTGATGTGGGTCAGCAGCGGCAGGTGCACCTTGCTGTCCTGCCACGCGGCGCCCAGCTCGTCGGGGGTGACGAACACCGGCGACAGCGCCGAGCGCGGCTTGGACTGCAGGAAACCGAAGCCCTTGGCCAGCTCGCCCGGAATCAGGTTGCGCAGCGAGACATCGTTGACCAGGCCGACCAGCTGGATATGGCCTGCGGTCTGTTCCGGGGTGGCGGCCATCGGCACGTCGTCGGTGATCACCACGATCTCTGCTTCCAGGTCGATGCCGTAGTCCTCGCTGACCACCTTCACCGCGTCGCGCGGACCGTAGAAACCGGCGCTGGTCGCCTGGTACATCAGCGGGTCGGTGTAGAAGCTCTCCGGCACCTCGGCGCCACGGGCGCGGCGCACGCGCTCGACATGTGGCAGGTAGGCGCTGCCATCGACGAACTCATAGGCGCGCGGCATCGGCGCGGCCAGCGCCTGCGGGTCCAGGTCGAACACGCCATCGGCGTCGCCCGCGTTGAGCGATTCGTACAGGGCGTTCAGGCGCGGCGCGATGTGGCTCCAGTCCTCCAGGGCCTGCTGCAGGGTGGCGGCAATGCCGGTGGCGCGCACGCCGTGGCGCAGGTCACGCGAGACGACGATCAGGGTGCCGTCGCGGCCGCCTTCCTTCAAAGAACCAAGCTTCATGGGTGGGTGTCCGGAGTCGTGGGCAAACAAGTTTCAAGTGTAATCAAATCTGCGTCGACGCCAAGCTGCAGCGCGGCATCGGCCCACCCTACCGTAGTGGGGGGTTCGGCAGGGCTTGCAGCCCTGCATCTGCTTCAAGCCAGGGCAACGTCAACAGCAACAGCCGGCTCTGGGTTGTCTGTGAGCTGGGCGGGACGGTGTGGGTGGGCAGGACACGCCGTAAACCCGTCCCTGGGGGCTCGATGGCGCCATCCATGGCGCCAACGGTCCTGCCCACCCACACCGTCCCACCCCTGACAATTTCCCGATGACGGATCGAACATCCACATCATTCATCGTCGAAATCCGTCAGATATCGAAATTGATCGAATGAGATTCGACAGATCGCGGAAAACTCTCGAAGGCGGGGTGGGTCCGGTTGCGGGGGCGTGAGCCGCATGGGCCCGAGGCATGCCTCGGGCGGGTTGGGCAGGAGGCCCAACCCGGGTCTTGCCGTGTACGCAGGACAGCGCACACGAGCAAGCGGCGACCGAGCTTACATGGGTGAGGGCGCTTTGCTTGCGAAGCACCGCTTCGCAAGCACCCGAACGCACAGCCGCCAGCGGCTGGGCCGGGCCCCGGAGGGGTACTTGCAGCGCCCCCCGCAACCGGACCCACCCCGCCATCCCTCAGGAAACCGGCTTTTGACGTTGACGTTGACGTTGCTTCGGCCTCTGCGGGTGCAGGGCGCAGCCCTGCAGAGAGCCCCCCCCTACCTGAACAGGCCTTTTTGCGTGAAGTCTCAAACATCGTTTAGACTTGCAGGGTCTGCAGCGGCCGTCCGTTTCCCTCCGGGACCGCCGGCGACCAGGGTCCGCCCTCTTCGCCCGCCCCCACTCCGACGCCGTTCGTCACGCATTCCAGCCTGCGCTTCGTGCCGGCTGCACCCAATTCTCGCAGCGCGGTTCACGGGAACGCTCCGAGTCAGCCGATCAGTTTGATCTGCCCCCGTCTGTCCGTTCGGACAGGCGTTTCTTGTACTTGGAGCAATCTCAATGTCTTTTGAATCGCTGGGCCTGGCGCCCTTCCTGCTGCGTGCGCTTGCCGAGCAGGGCTACGAAAACCCGACCCCGATCCAGCAGCAGGCGATCCCGCTGGCGCTGGCCGGCCGCGACCTGCTGGCCGGTGCACAGACCGGTACCGGCAAGACCGCTGCCTTTGGCCTGCCGCTGCTGCAGCACCTGGGCACCGCCTCGCAGGAAGTCCGCAGCGGCCCGCGCAAGCCGCGCGCGCTGATCCTGGCCCCGACCCGCGAGCTGGCCACTCAGGTGCATGACAGCCTGCGCGGCTACAGCAAGTACCTGCGCATCCCCAGCGCCTGCATCTACGGCGGCGTCGGCATGGGCAACCAGCTGGACATCCTGCGCCGTGGCGTGGACCTGCTGGTGGCCTGCCCGGGCCGCCTGATCGACCACCTCGAGCGTCGCAGCATCGACCTGTCCGGCATTGAACTGCTGGTGCTGGACGAAGCCGACCGCATGCTCGACATGGGCTTCCTGCCGTCGATCAAGCGCATCCTGGCCAAGCTGCCGAAGCAGAACCGCCAGACCCTGCTGTTCTCGGCCACCTTCGAGGACAACATCCGCCAGCTGGCGCTGGAGTTCATGCGCAACCCGGAACAGATCCAGGTGACGCCGAAGAACACCGTGGCCGAAACCATCACCCATCGCGTGCACCCGGTCGATGCCGGCCGCAAGCGCGACCTGCTGCTGCACCTGCTGGCGCAGGACAGCCGCGAGCAGACCCTGGTGTTCGCCCGCACCAAACACGGCAGCGACAAGCTGGCCACGTTCCTGGAAAAGTCCGGCATCAAGACCGCGGCGATCCACGGCAACAAGAGCCAGGGCCAGCGCCTGCGTGCGCTGGGCGACTTCAAGGCCGGCCGCGTGACCGTGCTGGTGGCCACCGATATCGCCGCGCGCGGCATCGACATCAACGAGCTGCCGAAGGTGATCAACTTCGACCTGCCGATGGTGGCCGAAGATTATGTGCACCGCATCGGCCGCACCGGCCGCAACGGCGCAACCGGCCAGGCGATCTCGCTGGTGGCGCAGGATGAAGTGAAGCTGCTGCGCGCGATCGTGCGCCTGCTGGGCCGCGACATGGACATCCGCGATGTGCCGGGCTTCGAGCTGCAGACGCCGATCCGCTGGGGCAACAGCGCGCCGGGCAAGGCCGAGCACGAAACCGGTGAGCGCGCACCGCGCAAGAACCACGCGCGCCGTCCGCACGGCGATGCACCGCGCCATGCACATGCCGGCCCGAAGAAGGCCGGCGGTGGCCGTCGCGAGGGCGGTGGCAATGGCCAGCAGCGTGCAGGCGCAGGCGCCGGTCAGGGCCAGCGTCGTGGCGGTGGTGGCAATGGTGGTGGCCGTGGCCGCGGCCAGGGTGGCGGCGGCGGTCGCGCCAGCTGATCCCAGCTGACATGGAGGGTGCTTCCCGCTGCGCGGGGGCTATCGAGGGACGGCGCTGACGCGCCGTCCTTTTTTTTGTTGCGGGCTACCGGGTGATAAAGCACGCGGTGGCAGTACCGAGGGCGAATGGGCATGGGGGCAGCGCAGAACACGCTGTAAATACGTCCATGTAAGCTCGATGGCGCCATCCATGGCGCCAACGGTTCTGCGCTGCCCCCATGCCCATCCGCTTCAAGCATTGCCTGCGCCTTCTTCTCCCGCCGGGTAGCCGGGAGAAGAAAGATCAAATTCAAATTCAAATTCAAATTCAAATTCAAAGGCAAAAGCCGAAGTCGCAATTCCTGGCTTTGCTTTTGCTTTTGCCCTTGCTCCCGCCTTGGGGTTCGATGCGTCCGCGCCCGCAGGAAACTGTCGAGGGGAGGCCGGGCGGGCTGCGCAGGACCGTGAGGCGCATGGATGCGCCGATCGAGCTTACACGGACGTATTTACAGCGTGTCCTGCGCAGCCCGCCCGGCCTCCCCACCCATATATCAACTGAAGCGCTTGCAGCCTCAACCCCGCGCTTTACTCGGATTCACCAGACTTCCGAAGAAGATCGCGTTGACCAGCAGTCGATCCGTCCCGTGCCAGTACTTGCGATGCGCCGGATCATCGGCGAACAGCACCACGTTGCCCTGCCCTTGCGCCGACACCAGCAGCCACGCGCTGCCTGCCACCCTCGCGCGGTTGCGCTCGGACAGATAGCCATTCACCCGCGGCGGCGTGTCGATGCGCACCACCGTCGAGAACGGGTTCGTGCTCGGCTGCAACGTTACCGTGTTCTCCTTGTTGATCGCCAGCTGCCGGCGCGGCACACCGAATGCCAGCGGATGGCTGGTATCCACATCAGCGCTGAGGATGTTGCCGCTGACGCGCTCGATCGCAGCAATGTCACGCTGGTCGCCGAACGCGCGGCGGCTCTCGTCAGCGGTTTCTTCGTCCTTGCCAAGCTTCTCGCCGTCGGCCAGCTTCTGTTCGATTGCCCACTTCGAGGCACTGCCGTAGGTCACCAGCGAACCACCGGCCTGCACCCAGCGCTTCAGTGCAGCCACCGCCGTGGCATCGACGCCGGCATAGGTCCCGCCGGACAACACGATGGTGGTGTAGCGGTCCAACGGCACTTTGCCCAGCTGCTGCGGATCCAGCTTGCTGGCCGGCAACCGCAGCTGCTGGTCCAACAGGAACCACGCCGATCCGATTTCGGTGGCGGCCACGCCCTCGCCCATCACCAGTGCCACCGCAGGCTTGCGCAGCGCCTTGACGCCGTCACTGCCGAGGTCGATGCCTTCGCGGCTGCGGCCACTGGACAGCGCGTGCACCTGCACACCTGCCTCGCGTGCGGCGGATGTCACCGCCTCAAGCAGCGCCGCACCCTGCAGCGACTGCCCAGTGACCGGAATGACCAGGCTGCCGGCGGCGAAGCTGACCTCGCCCTGCGCGGTCGCGGTGGTGAACGGCTGGAATGCCGCGCGTGCATTCACGCCCTTGCCCTGCAGCGCGGCCAGCGCGCGCCCGGCATTGTAGTCGCGCCAGTCAATCGCGTAGGCGAATCCAGCCTGGCCCCCCAGCACCACGCCCGGCTCGGCCGGCAGCGCGGTCACCCGTGGGCCACCATCGATACGGCTGCGGCTACCGGCGAAGGCCACACCGTAGGCCGGTGCAATCGCGTAGCTGGTGCTGCCGTAGAACACATCGCCCTTGATCGGCGGCGTCTCGGCAAAGATCGAATGCACCAGGCGGAACTGCGCCTGCTGCACCGGCACCACGTAGGCGCTGCCGGCATCGAAGCGCTGACCATCGACACTGACGTCACGATCCAGCGCGCGCACCTCGATGCGATGCAGCAGCAACAGTTCCAGCAAACGACGGGTCAATGCGGGGTCATGCGCATCGCCGAACACGAAGCTCTTCACCGGCTGCTGTGCGGCCTGCTTCAACGCGCTCTGGAAGAACTGCTTCTGCAGGTCGAACAGGCCGCTGCGCTCGGCTACCGCGCCGCGCACCGTGCCCAGCCCGGTAGCCACCTGGTTGCGGATGGTGAACGGGAACGTCAGCAGACCATTCACCGACTCCTGCACGCGGCCCCGCGAGCTGGCCTGCTCGACGGTAACGCCGACAGCGCCATGGAAGTCCGGGTAGGTGGAGCCGTAGACCGGCGAGAAGTTGTCGAAGTTCTCGCCGGTGTAGTACAGCGAGCCCAGCGCATCCAGCGCCTGCGCGTGGTACTTGGCCAGGGTCTTGTTGAATTCGTACGACGCCGCCGGAATCAGCGGGCTGTGCATACTCTTCGGCGACGGTTCGAAGTAATAGGTGCTGTCCTTGCCCATCTCGTGGAAATCAATCTGCACGTTCGGGTACCACTGGTGGAACACCTCCACCTTCGGCCGTGAGTCCTGCTGGGTCAGGGCCAGCCAGTCGCGGTTGAGATCGGTGAAGTAGTGGTTGGTGCGGCCCTGCGGGAACGGCTCGACGTGTTCCTTGTCGGCCGGGTCGGCCGAAGCCGGATCGGAGGCCCACGCGTTGTGCCAGTTGGCGGCACGATCACGGCCGTCCGGGTTCTGCGCCGGGTCGAACAGCACCACCGCCTGCTGCAGCCACTGCTGGGTTTCGGCACTGTGGTTGGCCACCAGGTAGTACGCCGTCAGCATCGCCGCTTCGGCACTGGAGGTCTCGTTGCCATGCACGCTGTAGCCCAGCCACACCACCACCGGGCTGTCACCGGCGGCGCTGCGCGGCTGCGCCGGATCGGCCAGGGTCGCGTGCTGCTGGCGGATCTGTTCCAGCCGCGCGTGGTTGCCTGCAGCAGTGACGGTGGCGATCAGCAGCGGGCGACCTTCATAGCTGCGGCCGATCTCGCGCACGCTGATCTTGTCCGAGCGTTTCGCAAGTTCCTGGAAGTACGCCACCAGCTGGTCGTGCCGGGTGTAACGGCTGCCGATCGGGTAGCCGAGGAACTGCTCCGGCGTGGGCACCGCTGCATCGAACGCCGCTGCGTCGGTGACCTGCGGGAAGAAGTACGCGCTCTGTGCCTGCGCCGGCTGCGGCGAGGACAGTGCGGTGGCGGCGGCAAGCAGCAACGGAAGAACGGCACGACGATGCAAGGACACGATGACTCCCCTGGAACACAACGGCAGACAGTCGCGGGGGGGGGGGGGGGGGGGGGGCGCGCGCCCGCGCGGGGGGGGGGGCGCGGGGGGCGGGCCCACCAGGCGGCAGG